>JBCAWW010000938.1:0-2754 GCA_038534415.1 Bacteroidota bacterium
TAAAAGCGATCAGCAACCAAAGGATCAATAAGACCGCCGCTACGCCCACATAAGGTCCCATGACCGCGCTCAGTTCTTCGGCTTGGATACTGGCTAGTTGTTCTGCCGGAATCGCCGAACGCTCCTCCTCTGTCGCTGGATTGAGGTTGGAGAGAATAAACAATTGACTGAGCACCACACCCGTGATCGAACCGACCGGATTGAAGGACTGGGCGAGATTGAGTCGTTGGGTACCACTCTCTTCTGGCCCCATGGCCACGATATAGGGATTGGCCGAGGTCTCCAAAAAGGACAAGCCTCCCGCCAAAATATAAAGCGCCGCCAAAAAGTGTCCATAGACCATGGTCTGACTAGCGGGATAAAAGAGCAAGGCTCCTGCGATAAACATCCCTAAACCTAGCAATACGCCCGTTTTGTAAGAAAAACGCTTGACCAAGAGCGCCGCGGGTATTGCAAAACAAAAGTAGGCTCCATAAAAAGCGTACTGCACGAAGGTCGTCTGAAAATCAGACATGCTCATGATCTTTTTGAAGGCTGCCAAGAGCGTATCGGTCATATTATTGGCAATCCCCCAAGCCAAAAACATGGAGGTAATGAGGATGAAGGCCAATAAATACTGACGCGGGATAAGGGCTTTCTTTTCCATAGTAGGTAGTAGTAGAGATAAAGTAGAGAGTATTTAGTAGGTAGTATAGGGCGGGGAGAAGATCTTAGTAGGCAAGACTTGCTACTCCATCCTCTGTCTTAAATCCGCCGATCGAGATGCACATAGCCTCCATCCACATAATAAAATTGGCCGGTGGTATGACTCGCTTTGTCGGAAAGCAAAAACAGTACGCTATTGGCGATTTCTTCGGGAGTGGTCATCCTATTTTCGTAAGGGATTTTGTTGGCGATGGCTTGCTCAGCGCTGCTAGGATCTTCATAGTGGGTATCCAGCCATTGGCGATATAGGGGCGTCATGACCTCGGCGGGGAGGATGGCGTTTACACGTACAGAGTCTTTGAGAAATGCTACGGCCCATTCTCGGGTCAGGGCTAGTATGGCCCCTTTGGCGGCAGCGTAGCCCGAAGTATCTCCTTGTCCGGTTTGGGCGACTTTGGAGGCAATATTGACGATGGCGCCTTTTGCCTCTGCGAGGAACGCTTGGCCATAATGCACCAAATCATAAACGTGATGGAGGTTAATTTGGAGTGAGCGCCGAAAGGCTTGCGGTCCTTTTTCAAGGCTGGCCCCATCATTGATACCGGCATTGTTGACGATCCCGTCTAGGCGCCCATATTTGGCGATGGTTTCGTCGATGACTTTTTTGCTATTGGCGGCTGGCCCTAGTTCTAGGATGATGGCGTGGGCTTCTTGGCCCGCTGCGCGGAACGCTTCCATCATTTTTTGGGTAAGGGGACGATCCATCGTAGCGATTACGGGTATGCCGCCTTCGGCAGCGATCCCTTTGCTGATCGCCGCGCCTATCCCACTGGAGCCACCGGTGACGATAAATACTTTGCTCGCGAGTCCTAAGTCCATATCACAATTGGTAAAAGTCTACAGCATTTTGTCCAAGGATGGCGGCTTGTTCGTCTGCACTTAGCTGGCCGATAAATTGTCTGACCGCATTGTATCCTGCTGGATAATCTCCTGCCAAAAGACAAACCGGCCAATCTGAACCATAGAGGAGGCGTTTTGGGCCAAATGTCTCCATGACGCAAAGCAGATAAGGCTCCAATTGCTCGTAAGTCCAAGCCTGCCAATCTGCCTCAGTCAACATCCCTGAGAGCTTGCAATATACGTTCTGGCGTTCGCCGAAGGCGCGCATCAAAGTTGCCCAACCATCAAAAAAGCCATCCTTAATATAAGGCTTAGCGATATGATCAATCACAAATTTTTGCTGAGGGAGGCGCCGCGTCAATTCCAATGCTGCTCCTAGTTGATGCGGAAAGATCAGGATGTCATAGCTAAGGTCATGCTTTTGGAGTTGAGCGAGACCTCTTAGAAAGTCCTCTCGCAGCAAAAAGTTGACGTCAGGCTCTGCTTGCACCACATGGCGAAAGCCTACTAATTTTTTCGCCTCTGCATAGTGAGATAAGCGTTCGGCGAGCCGAGAAGAACGAAGATCGACCCAACCCACAACCCCTTTGATAAAATCGTTTTGCTCGGCCAGAGAGAGCAAAAAGTCGGTTTCTGCTTCGGTCTGATCTGCTTGTACGGCCACGCAGCCATCAATATCATGGGCTTGAAAAATCGGCCAGAGATCTTCGGGTAGAAAATCCCGTCGGATGAGCGACATATTATCTTCGATCCAGGCGTGTTTCTCTGGATCATATTGCCAAAAGTGCTGATGAGCGTCTATCTTCATAGCTTTCAAGATAGCAGATGCGCTGATTTATATATGGCACTCTGCCACATAATACTAGCACAAATTCAAATAGATGAGTTGGATCAAGCAAATTTCCTATGAAAATGCCAGCGGTAAGCTCCGCCAAATATATGATCGCATCAAAGGGCCTGACAATAATGTAGACAATGTCATGATGGTCCATAGTCTGCGGCCGCATACGATGGTGGGACATATGCATTTGTACAAAAATGTACTCCACCATCGCGACAATCAATTGCCGAGATGGTATATGGAGTGCTTGGGCGTTTATGTAAGCAAGCTCAACCAGTGTGATTATTGTTATGAGCATCATGCGGCGGGCTGCAAGCGTTTTTTGGGCGATGATACCCGTTTTGAAAGTGTCATTTGATGACACTTTC
>JBCAWW010000939.1:0-2752 GCA_038534415.1 Bacteroidota bacterium
TTTTATACGCTTCCTTGGATATAGCGGACTATGGCGAGTCCCAACGGTACCTTCAAGCTGCTTGCTTTGAGGTGATCAATCAACATAAAGGAGACTATATCTTCTTTCACCTCAAGGGTATGTTTAACTTTTTTATTGATCCGGGACGCTTTGATCTTTATCACTTTTTTGGTTGGGAAACCGTAGGGGGAGAGGGATTGCAAATCGCCTTTAGTCGGGGCGGCTATGGTGGTGTATTGAATTATTTGGCGGATCAGCCCCTCGGGAGACTGATATTTTTGCTTTTGATCGCCTTGGCGAACGCTTTTAAATTACTATGCCTACTGATATTTCCCTTTTTGAAAAAAATCCCTTTATGGGATCGCATATTGATTGTGGGCATGATCCTCTATATCGCAGGCCTGACAGGGGTTTCCGGGGCTTCTCGTTTTGCAGTGCCCTTATTTCCCCTCTTATTGGTGGTGAGCTTGAGTGTTTTTCTCCACGGAGAACGCTTGTATCAATTGCGTAGCAAGCGCCAATAAAAGGAAGGCTTTTTTAGCTCTTTGCGGATGTCTAAATTTTCAAACATCATGGTAAGCATGGTCTGAATAGAGCTGTTTTTGTTGGCTTTCCGGACAACAAAATTGAAGAGCCAAGGGTAGTTGACCAATTTTTGCATTTGGTGGCTTAGTTGGAGCTCACGCCACATCTTTTTCCAAACTGCTTCATCATATTGGGCAAGTCTTGCTGCCGAAAAGTCTGCCGCTTCAAATGCAAGCAAGGCTTTTTCTGCTGCGATTTTCCCACTGAGCATGGCATTACCGATTCCTTCTCCCGTAAATGGATCGATCAAGGAGGCTGCATCTCCGATTAGCATAAAATGATTACCAGAGATGGGGCGCTTTTTAGAGCCTAGTGGAAGACCAAAACCCAAAGTTTTTCCTATTTGCTTCGCATTTTTGAAGCGTGGAGCAATCAAGGGGTGAGAGGCGACGATTTCGTCTAATTGCTGTCTAAGATTGACCTTTAGGCGGCTAAGGTCGCGTGAGAGCATGCCCAAGCCTACATTTGCGGCTCCATTGGGCAAGGGGAAAATCCAAAAATAACCGGGCAGCAAATCCTTGAGATAGTGCAACTCGATAAAGTTTTCCTGGTGAAAATCTGTTACGCCTTCAAAGTAAGCCCTGATCCCGCCACTATAATGTGCTTTTTCTACCTTGATAGAGCCGAGCTGCTTATTGACTATTGAGTGAGCGCCATCAGCTCCTATGACTAATTTGGCGCTTATTTTTCTTTTTTCTGTCTGCAACAGAACGCCTCCCTCCCTGTACGCAAGGGTTTGCAGCGCCTCTCCTTCTCCCAAATCACAATGCTTACGTTTGCGCACTTCCTCATACAGAAATGCATCAAAATCCATCCGCTTGCTGATATAACCAGGCGAATTGTGATTGGATTCGTCCTTAGTGCTTTTAAATGGTACATCTAAGGCTTGACCATTGGGCGCAAAAAAGCGGATGCCCCATGAACCTAGCTTCTGAGGAAATTGATGGAGCGATTGCTCTACTTCAGGATTGAGGTATTTAAGTACTGAGACTACCTTGCCACTCAAGGCGTCTCCACAGATTTTATCGCGTGGAAATACTGCTTTATCCAGTAAAACGACTTTTAGACCACTATTTTCTAGGGCTAAGGCGCAAGTAGTGCCGCCTGGGCCAGCGCCTACGATAGCAATATCAAATGATTCAATATGAGACTCTTTGGTTAGAGTTGTCTCCTCCATACCCAGGCGTCCATTTTGTACTTACGTTTGACATTGGCCATTTCTGCATCAGCCGCGACTTGACTATTCAATGTTTTGCAGGAAATACGATACTGGCCTCCTTCGCTTCGAATCACCTCTGCTTGGATACCACGACTTTTTAACTCAGCTACCTTACGATCAGCGGATTGTTTGCTCTTAAAGCTACCGATAATCACATGAAATTGAACGTTTTGGGGACCAAAAGTTCTAGGAGGAACGCTTCTAGCTCTCTGAGGACTAGGAGGCTCGGGATTGGTGTTTTCACTTTCCTCGCGATATAAGTAATAACTTGGATCTTCTTTCGAATTGCCGGTTCCCGGAACGTATGTCAAACCATTATCTCCTTCATTGTCTTGGCCATCATTGGCAGCGAGTTGAGCGTTCTGCGGAGCAAGAAGCTCTTCATCCTCAAATACCATAATGCTACCAGTATAGCAGGCTAGCCAGATAGACTTCGTGATAGGGTCGAAGGTAATACCAATGGGTTTTTCTTGGGTCTCAACCGTTTGGCTGATGGTCATATTTTCTGTAGCAACTTTGCTCAAGCTATTGCCGCGGTAATTGGCAACATATAAGTAATTGCCCTCAGATGACAAGACCATCGATCTTGGACTTAATCCTGACTCGACTTCTCCGGCCATTCGTCCTCTGACCAAATCATATTTACGTACCAATCCTTCTCTATCGAGAGTGAGGTATAAAAAACGATCATCAGGCCCCAATACAAGGTGGCGAGGGGTATCGCCGACATTATCGATCCAACTAACACTCCCATCAGTCAATTTGAGAATGGCGATCTTATCTTCGCCCATGACGGAGATGTAGGCGTTGCGCCCTTTGCTATCAATGGCAATGCCCCTTGGATAACGACCTAGAGGAATGCGTTTGATTTCAGTTTCGCTATTGAGATCGACAATAGGATCTTACTCGTCACCAATTGGTGTAGCGGCGACCTGAGTATTGTCGATC
>JBCAWW010000940.1:0-2750 GCA_038534415.1 Bacteroidota bacterium
CTATTTTTTCGCCCATCTTGACAAATGTCTCCATTTGCTGTCGGGTATTTTCGAGGATATCAGCATCGATTGTGAGCTTCTCCCGATCCACCAGGACCACAATCGTCGATCCTCCAAAAGCAAAGTAGCCCATCTCATCGCCTTTTTCTATGCTTTGATCGGGCCTAAAGGTTTCGATGATCGTGCCCACCATGGTAGCCCCCACTGGCGCGATAAGCATATCGCCTTTATCTGCGGTCTGTAGGGTACAGAACTCTCGTTTATTTTCGCAAAACACTTTGGCAAAATTGCTAGCCAAAGCGTGAGGCGAGACCGAAAAGTAACTGCCTTTGATAGGGGTGATCGCAGAGGGAGTGCCCGCATAAGGAAAGTGAAAGCGGTGGTAATCGTTAGGCGCTAGCCGTAAAATCAGCATTGAAGCGCCTTCGTATTTCTTAGCAAGCTCAGCATCTGCCAAAAACTCTTGGAGCGTAAAAGGACGCCCTTTGACAAAGAATTGATGTACATCTGTGACATTTTCAAAAGCCAGGAGCTTACCATCACCGGGGGAGACAAATCCTTGCCCTATGGGCCGAGTCTCCGGTTTGAGGCGGCGATAAAAGAAGTCATTGAAGGTGGTAAACTCAGAGATCCCCTTTTGGGACTCACTCATATCGATCCCAAGTTGGTCTACAAAGCCTTGGATTTGATTGACGGAGGAAGGCCTACTCATCCGGCGTCCATACCATTCAGAAATAAACTTGCGCTTGGCAATCGGTAAGATAGCCGTTTTACCAAATGGATTGTCATAGAGAAACTTCAACAGCCCTTCAGCTGGAGGGGTTTCGGTCTCCAATTTTCCCGTTTCCCTATTGATGTACTTGATCTGCATATAGACGATTAAGTCGATGTCGAAGGCAATTTAGTTTTTTTTAAGCACAGAATTGCGAGAGAGACGTTCCGCGCAGCGGCTATCCTCTAAAAGCTAATCGAGGGTTTTTATCTTTTTAGCCGCTGCGCGGAACGCTTCTCTCAAGTAGTAGATGGATAGCTGACTGAATTGGGACGAAAAAGCGAACGATATAACACCACACAGACGAGAAATGTCCAAGCCAAAAAATGATTTACACACACGTAAGTTTTGATCCAACAATAGATTAATCCGAAAACCGAAATACCATTTCTTTAGGTAAGAAAGCTTCTTATCCCTAGTCTTCAAAAGTTCTTTTACAGGAATGCGTATCAAAAAATACACGGAATATTTCCAAAAGCTGAACTTGCTCACCTTACTGGCTTTATTGCTTTGTGCCTCCCCTTTATTTTCACGTTCCCCTATAGGGGAGCAAAAACTTCATTTCCGTCAAATAATTGATGGTTTGTCGCAGAGCAACGTCAAAACGATTGCCGAAGATAGTCGTGGTTATCTATGGATAGGGACTGATGGCGGGCTCAATCGCTTTGACGGTTTGAATTTTCGAGTATTCGAAACGGATGAAAATGATCCGAGTTCGATCCCCGAAAATCGAATCAATGATTTGTTGATTGATTCGCAGGAGCAGCTATGGATTGCGACTTACCGCTCGGTGGCCTTGTATGTAGAAAAACACGAGAATTTCATCATATTTAATAAAGACAATAAGTCAGGAGATGACCAATATCTCGATGCTATAAGCCTTTTTGAGGATAGTGAACAACGATTATGGGTAGGGACCTTACATGGGGTTTTTGTGCTCGATACCTTGAGCAATACGCTCAAGCGTCCGCAGCTCAAAGGCATTGAGCAGGTAAATGCCCGTAAAATCAACTCGATAGAAGCTGTAGGCTCCGAAATCTGGTTTGGCACCGACAAGGGTCTCTTTCGCTATGATCTCCAGCAGCAAAAGGACAAAAACTATTTCAGACCGGTACTGCCCAAAACAGATTTTGGAGAAATCGTAGACATCTTAAATGACAGTAAGGGTAGGGTTTGGCTCGCTAGCAGAACCAGAGGACTTTTTAGGTTACAAAAAGGCTTTGACAAGCGTTGGACCGATCATAGCTACCTCCAAGGAGATCATTCTAGTCTCAAAGATCACCGGATTTTTAAAGTATTTGAGGACTCAAAAAGTCGGATTTGGATAGGGACAGAGAGCCTTGGCCTAAATTTATTTATGCCGAGTCAAGATGATTTTGTCGCCTACACCAAAGACCCCGCAGAGCAGCTAGCCCTTAAGACAAATTCAATCTGGGAGATTTTTGAGGACGGCAGCGGGCGTTTGTTTTTTGGTTCCAACAACCAAGGCATGTTTGTGCATGATCCTTATGCAATCAATTTCAATCATATTGATCATCGCTATGGCCTTAGACTCAAGTTTAGCACGGTTACTTCATTTTTAGAATTGGGCAAGGATCTTTGGGTCGGAACCGATGGTGGCGGCATCTCAGTATGGGATCGCGTAAATAATACTTACTCTTTTATCAAGCACGCACCTAATCGCGCTAGCTCGATAGGCAGTAATGAAGTCTTATGCTTATTTCAAGACTCTAAGGGGGAAATTTGGACTGGCAACTGGAATGGAGGACTCAATAAATATAGCGCGTCAAAGCGCTCATTTAAAACGTATAGTCCTAATCAATCTCCCCAATCTATTGGCAGCAATAATGTATTGGCCATCGATGAAGACTCAAACGGGGATCTTTGGCTAGCGACTTGGGGACATGGGGTCTCTCGATACAATCGTGCTACGGATGACTTTTTCAATATAGGCTACATCCCCTATAATGATGATCAT
>JBCAWW010000941.1:0-2748 GCA_038534415.1 Bacteroidota bacterium
AGGTGCCTGGACTCAAATTGGTGATCGCAACCGTCCTTTGGCGCGTAGAGCGTGACCAATCGTTCCCCCGAAGGCGGTACTTATACTCCACTTGTCGCGGACTCTTGAGACTGATACCAATAAAGGAAAAGTCCAATTGGTTGTCGGTATAGTCAAGCTCTGGTCCAGTGCTTTCGGGAAAAGATCCTGGCGTATTGACCCAATTTTCTTTGACATTGGACTGGACCCTAGTAATGTAGATAAGGGGCGGCAAGCTATTTTCTTCTCGCTCGATACCCGCAGGTCGGTAAATCGCCCCAGCGGCAGTACCAAACCATAGATTGCCTTTGGAGTCAATCAAGCTAGCGTTGGCATTGGTCTCCAAACTGGGGAGGCCATCCTTTTGGGTGAAGTGCTCAAAGGGTGCTTTTTTACCAATGGTAAAATTGTCAAGGTCTAAGCGATAGAGTCCGTTTTCAGTACCGACCCAGAGATTCTTTTTGTTCTCCAACAAAAGGCTCACCACGGTATGGGCACCGGGGGCGCCACTGATTTTTACCCAATGCGAATTATAGTTATAAAAGCAGGTCAAACCAACCGCACTACCGGCCCACATACGCCCTTTTTTATCAACGGCCAAAGCAATCACTGTAGAGCCTAAGACCGTATCGGCAGGGATTTCATAGTCAAATCCCCCATCTTCCCATACACTGATACCAGTAGCGGTGCCGATCCAAATGCGATCTTCGAGATCTTTTTTCATGGAGTAAACCACTGGATTGATCAGGCCGTCCTCATTCGTGATGTGATCTACGATTTTTTCATCCTCAAGCCAGTACACGCCATTGTCAGTGCCCACCCAGATGATCCCATCGCTGGCCTCTGCGACGCAAAAGACCGCATTACAATCCAAACCGTCTTCCTTATCAAAGACGATAAATCCTCTGGCCTCATCGTAGCAAGTCAGGGTGCCATTATAAGAGGCAAACCAAAAAGCACCATTGCTATCCTTAAAGCTACTGACGATCCCATCACCGCCGAGCCCATCTTTTTCGGTATAGGAGCGGACCATCTTTTGCTCTTTAAAGACATTGATCCCGCGATCTTTGGAGGAGATCCAAATCCGACCTTGTCGATCTTCTAAAAACGCCTTGGCGAGATTGGAGTTCAAGCCGTCTTGGCGATCGAGCATATTAAATACGCCCTCGTTGACTTTGAGCACTCCCCCCCCATCGGTACCAAACCATATATTGCCTTCCGTATCTTCTATCCCAGAGATCACACTCGTATTGAGCAGCGGATTATCGGCTTGGAGAAGGTGTACGCCCTCATCACCCAAAAAACCAATCCCCTGGCCCGTACCCAACCAAAGGATACCATGTTGATCCGCGACCATACATCGGATGCTGGTATTGGGTAGCTTAGTCAAGGCAAGGCGCTGGATATTATCGTTCCGCGAGCGGTAAAGCCCCTGATTTGTCCCGATCCAAAGGCTCTCAGTCTGGCTTTTGAGGCTGTATACTATGTATCGCTCCGGTAGTTTTGGATTACGGCTGCGCCGAACGCTTCCCTCTTCTATATAGTAGAGCCCTTGATCTGTCCCGAGATAAATCGTACCGTCTGCAGCTTGCTCGATACAGTAAACGGTCCGCGGCCCATCTTCCCAACTAAAGGGATTAGCGCGAAACGCCCCCTTCTCAAAGATTGCGATTCCTCGGGCTTGGGTTCCGACCCAAATGCGACCTGTCTTGTCTTCAAAGAGGCTTTCGATGCGATTGCTAGGCAGGCTATCAGCCTCCGAATACTGCTTAAACGAATAGCCATCAAAGCGAGAAAGTCCATTGTCGGTTCCAAACCAGATATTGCCCTGCTTATCCTGAATGATAGCCGAAAGAAAATTGTCTGGTAAACCATCTCTGAGTCCATAGGGCTGGAAAGTCTGCCCGTCAAAGCGACAAGCCCCCCCATGAGTTCCCATCCAGAGATAACCCGCGGAGTCTTGCATCAAGGCAAAAACCTGCGACTGGATCAATCCATCGTCTTTGGAGTAATGACTAATATGATAAACAGATTCATCTTGGGCCCAGAGTGAGCTGGAGGCGAGAAGAAAAAAAATCAGAAGGCGGCTCTGCATATCAGTCCGGTTGTGGTTCCAGAGGAAAAACCTCTTTGGGATGTTTCTTGATATAGCCCTGTATGATGCGCTGGACATCGGGCGTTTCTTCTTTAAAGGGGATCGCTTCGATCAAAGTTTCGGGTGGCGCCCCTAAATAAGATTCGTCAAGATAAGTATAACCCCGATAAATCCCCCGTTCCACAAAAACGACGGAGCGTTCCTGCTGGTTGCGACCGGAGCCGAGGACCAAAAAGTTTTCCAGTTTACCACGCCCATAATTGAGCGAATTAATGGCCTTGGCCACACGCTCGTTATAGCTTTCGGGTTCTTCCTCCCCCGCGCAAGCGCCTTTACAAATATGCAGCTGGCTATAAAAACAGCGTCCACTACCCTTTTCGCGTTCGCATAAGCGGGGACAAAGCTCATACTCTTTGATCCGTCGATCTAAGCCATTTTCGGCCGAGCTACGCGTGGCAAAACCCGCCAAAGGCCTCATGCTTTCGTCGTATTTGCCGATTTTGAGACGGATGTAGCCATCTTGCGCTTGGTATTGATAGACCGTAAGCGAAACTTTTGTCTCCTTTGGGCCCGATTATGCGAACGCGAAAAGGGTAGTGGACGCTGTTTTTATAGCCAGCTGCATATTTGTAAAG
>JBCAWW010000942.1:0-2747 GCA_038534415.1 Bacteroidota bacterium
GTACAGGTAGAACTAGTATTAGTTCTACCTGTACCATTGGCGTCAGCCGGGCTTACTTCATAAGTGATAAACTTATCAGAGTCATAGGCTGTGAGGGTATAGGTTTTAGCAGTAGCACCCGAAATCGCAGTTTTATTGGTCCCGCTGGCATCATCGGATCTATACCATTGGTGAGTCGAGCCGCTTTCTACATCGGTGCAGTCGTCAAAATCATAAGTCGCACTTAGCAGACTCCCTTTGGATAAATTTCCCGATACGGTGATATCTGAGACCGTTGGCACAGCATTGTAAGTTGCCAAGCCAGAACTGATTCTATACGCAAAGGAGTCGACGGCTAAATAGGTCGTATTCCCGACGAGGATAAATTGCAAACTGATCAAATCTTCGCCGTCTAAATCGGTACCCGAAAACGCAATTGGATCATAGCCTGTCGCATTGTCGGTTGGGTTTATGGTAGTAGTATAGGAAACAGTCCCTCCATTATGTAGATAACCGATAAAGGTAACATCCCCAGATACATAGGCATTTCCTCCATTGACAGAAGTCCAACAATCGATGCCTGTAACTTGAAATGCCTTGGTGCTTTCGCATAGCGTGATGGTGCCTATTGCATTGCTTTTACTCGTATTGAGGGCGGTGCCGGCCCATTGGTCATCGCCAGTGGTCCCCGCTCCCGTGCTAGAGTCAACACTCAATAAGCCAGTAAGTTGAAAATCTTCTCCTCCAGGACCCGTAAAAGAAGTAGTCCCATTCGGATCCCCCGTAAAGTTTTCTACGGTGACGGTCATCGGGCTGCTTGATTTTTTGAGCGCTTCTGTCTCCTTGCTAGGAGGTGTTGCGAAGCTTTGATTGGCAGCCAATAGCAATGCAACTATGGCTAGTTTGATGGGCAGTTTCTTGATCTTAACAACAAAAGCAAGTGATTTCTTTTGAAACGCAGATTTCATTTAGCTGTGATAAATGATTTGAATAGTTAAATATTGTTCTGTTGGTAATATTCAATTATCAAATAAAATATAACAGCTAAAAGGCAAATAGTATTGAGATGTAACCACAGCTTTCTTTAGCAAGATTCACCCATTGTAGGGAAAATACGAAAGCTAATAGGCACAATACATAGACTGTAAAACTACGGGCAAACGGCTGCTAGCTCTTCTGTGATCTTTTCTTCTCCCTCCCACCATTGCAATTTGATCGGAACATAGTGCCAAGCTTTTCCCGAAACTTTAGCTTTGAGACGGCAAAAATCCTTCTCCGTAGTCAATAATATTGCACCCTCTTGGCAGAGGGCCTGCAAGTCCATAATGTCCCTCGCCCGATAATTGTAATGATCGCGAAAGGCTTTTTCGGCGATGACCTCTGCTCCTAATGCTCGAATTTGCTGGACAAAATAATCATGATTGCCAATGCCTGAAAAGACCACCACTTTTTGGCCTTGCAGTTGGGAGAGGTCTTGGACTGCGGCTTCGCCGAACGCTTGTACTCCCTGCATCTGTGGCTGGCAAAAGGCCATCGGTTTTTTGAATGCGGATAAGGCTTTTTGGATTGCCTCAATTTGCGTCTGCTTTGACACTCGATTGATAAGCAGCATATCAGCACGATGCAAGCCTTGGATAGGCTCTCGCAGCCGTCCTCGGGGCAATACTGCGTCTTGGGTAGGGAGTCGCTGGGCGTCGATCATGACTAGGTCAAAGTCTCGCGCTACTTTGCGATGTTGAAAGGCATCATCCAATACCAGTATTTCGACTGAGCGTTCGGCGAGTAGCCGTACAATACCAGAAGCTCTATCCTCGCAAACGACGACGGGAATCTCCGGAAACTTCATCGCGACTTGCAGGGCTTCATCACCTACGGTCTGTACGGTATCATGCTCAGGCTTTACAAGCCGATAACCTTTGGTCTTGCGTCCATAGCCGCGACTGAGATAAGCTACTTTTTGCCCTTTTTGGCTTAGCTCCCGCAGGATGTACTCCGCCATAGGAGTTTTGCCCGTGCCGCCTACGGAAAGATTGCCTACAGATATAATGGGGATAGGAGCCTGGTAAATCTGCTTTCGCCTTTGATCGTAGGCACGATTGCGCCAAGACATAATGCCTCCATAAAGGCGCGCAAAAGGGGCTAATAGCTTCAAGGCGTTAAGCAATCAGGGATGAAATTAACTATCTAGGGCCGAGCTCACTTTGATGGAGCGCCCAGTTTCACGGTATTCTTTTTCGAGTAGGAGCATATTGCGCTCTTGCTGGATACGACGGAAATAGCGGTAAATCCGAGTTTGATCGATCAACAACCAGATGATCTGCTCGGGCTGCTCGGGATGAACCGAAAACTCAAAGTCAAAGATGCCTTTGAGTTCAGGGAGGGAGAGTTCTACTGCAGGTAGGCGAAAGGGGATATCAAGCTCCTCTAACTGGCTCAAGGCAGGTCGTACGCTCTCGAGTACGGGCCACTGATCAAACACATTTTGATTCGGTAATTGATCGAGATCGATCATGGAATTGCAAGAGCCTAACAGATTGCCTTTAAGGTCAAAGATAATGACCTGATGGTATCGGTTGAGGAATTGGTATTTAAGATCCTTGGGACTCATGCTGATGTATCAGTTTACGAGCAAGCTGCAAGAATAGTTCTTCAACATTTTCTCCTGTCTTGGCACTAGTCAGTTTGTCAGGTTGAATGTTGAAGTCTTCTAAGATAGTTGTGAGTTCGTCTTCCTTGAGCAAATCACGCTTATTAGCAGGCAATAAGCG
>JBCAWW010000943.1:0-2745 GCA_038534415.1 Bacteroidota bacterium
TGGGATCAGTTCATTACCCTCAAAATCATAGCGACTGTACAAACCTTGATTACGGATGATATAGCCGTCTTGATGGGGGATGATTTTGCGATAACGCGTTTTGATGAGGTATTTACCATCTAGTCCTACTACTCCCCAATAATTTTTTTTAACGATTGCCCCTCCTTGGTTAAAATCTTCGGCTTTTTCAAAGCGTGCTTTGATGACCCAATTGCCCTCAGTATCGAGAAATCCCCAAGCCTTATTAGTCTTGACCGCAGCTCGGCCTTCTTTGAAGGCTCTCGCCTCTTTGAAGCGAGGAGGGATGATCCACTCACCTTGATGATTGATATAGCCCCATCGGCTACGTTGTTTGGCAGGGACAAGCCCTTCGCTACTTTGCCCTAAGGAGACAAATTTGTAAGGAAAAAGGAGTTCTCCATTTGTATTGGCGAGGCTCCATTTTTTTCCGGAGCGTACCGGAACGACTCCCTCTTCAAATTTGCCTACCTGCTCTGGGAGTTGCGGACGTTTCCGACTACTATCTTGAGTGATTTCAATGCTGGCGAGATATTTACCATCAATGTCATAAATCTCTTGCTCGGATTGCTCTTGACTAACAATTAGATAAGGAAATTGGGGGCCAGGATCTTCAATCCGAGTGTAGGTAGGGAGTAGAATAGCTTGAGCCTGTAAATTCATCAGGCCCCATTTGTCTCGTTTACGATAGATGGCACTCCCATCACGGAAATCAGCAATATAGCTCAACATTTGTTTGTTGAGGCTATCGCTGAGACTTGCTCCCCTACTATTGATTAGCGACCAACGCCCTCTGAGGGATTTGAGTTTTTCTTCAAATTGAGGGCTCTGTATCTCGTCTAGTCTAAAAGGAGGTGTTTGTCCACCGAAATAGGCGATACGCGCAACTTCATCACAAAATGGGCCAATGAACTGAGCCTGGCCTTTGGGGCTATACCGTAAATGATCTAAGTCAACTAGCGCAAAATAACCCTGCTGATTGATCACACGAATATATTGACTGCTAGAGATGTCATCGAGAAAAGCATGAACGATTACGGGACCGTTGAGTTTATTGATGTTGACATCGTCGAAGTTTCGATAATAGCGAAAAAAATGAAAGGCTTCCTGCCCTTCATTAGGAGATTCAAGTCGATAAGTCCCCACGCTGACAAAGCCCCCATCGATGATCTTGACATCATGGTAAATGGGTTTAGCGATCCAAACCTCTTCCCCAGGATCCAATAATCCCCAACGATCTTTGCCGCCAAAATGCACGAAACGCCAACCCATTTTAAATAGTTCGTCCTTCTGAGGATGATTGGTATAAACTTCCTCAACGAAGATGTGGCTTCTTTGGGCAGGTTTTTTTTTACTGATCAGAATAGCTCGTCCTCTTTTAAGGCGACCCTTATTATCAAATCGAATCTGATGTACAGAGTCTTGTCGATCTAATGCTCTTGCTAATCCTTCGGTAGGAAATACTTGAATAGATTTGAACTTAGGCTCACTTAAGACTTCTCCGTATAAGTTGATCAAACCTCGCAGACTGTCGGTGTTTGAAATCACTGCTACATTTCCCTGAAAACGAGGAAAAATAGTTGATTTGAAACCCGGAATGAGTCCCCCGGTCGAATCAGCCACCTGCCACAAACGGTTTTGGCTGACGAGCCAGATTTTTTTATAAACCAATAAGGTATCGTAATTGAGAGGGAGGCTAGGTACTCCATCAAGACTGGTAAGTCCCCAGCCACTTTCTTGATGCAGTACCAAGAGACCGGAACGTTCCGCGAAGCGGTCATAGACAGGCCCACTAATCCGGTTTAGGCTACTATCCATCAAGCCAAAAGCCATCTCCTGCTGATAGACGAGGTTTCCATTGCTTAAACTCTGTACCAGCTCATAAGGGACTCTCTCGACTAATATCGAGCCTTTTACATCAAAAATGTCATTTTTGCCATTTGGTAGCGTCGCGATAATACGGCCTGAGCCAACCTCATCTACGTATTTGATTCGCTGGTAGATCGCGGCCTTATTTAAGCCACAATAGAGGCATTGCAATCCCCAAAGTCCTTGCTCTTTGTACTCATAAAAACCTTGTTTAAGGTACCGAATCTCGTCTTTATTGACGGCAAGCAATTGCTTACCACTGCTATCCGCCAAGCCCCATTTACCAGCCTGAGCCAGCAAAAAACCGTCTGTGGGAAGCGGTATAATCTGATCATAGAGAGCCGGAAAGATGATCCCTTTTCCGAATTCAAAAAGTCCCGCCTTTTCTCGTTTTTTGAGCCAGTAGTGAATGCCTTTAGCATTGGTATAGACATCGTCAAAGTTAGGCGCAAGAATGGTGCGCCCTAGACTATCCGCTAGGCCCCGACCTTGACTCTGATAGATCGGGAGCACTTGTGCGGGAAGGAGGTCAGAAAAGAATATAAGGGCACAGGCCCACCAGAAGCGTGCTTTCATGAGCGAGGAAGATTTGTGTTGCTCCTTCGGAGAACGTTAGAGAGATTAGAGACGGATCAACTTTCGCATCGATTTGGCGTTAGCTTCTCCACTAGGTTTCAATTCAAAGGTGTGGCGGTTACCGATGAGCGCTCTACGAAACTGTGTGCTGCCAAAGGAGTAAATTACGCCTCCCAAAAAAGAGACTAAGACATTTTTCTCATCTTTGAAGTAGCGAAAATCGTTATTCCAATAGTGCAGTCCTTTTTCGCCTTGCTCGTAAGGGATGACAGCATTGGCATC
>JBCAWW010000944.1:0-2743 GCA_038534415.1 Bacteroidota bacterium
GTTTGCTCAAAAGTTTTTGGGAAGTAGAGGCCTTGCAGGCTGATCCCTTTTTGCAACGCAGCCTCCGTTTGCAGCAATTGAGCGAGCGAGGCATGGATCGCTTATACAATATCGAACGGAAGGCAGCCCAAAAACTCTTAGTAGAAAATGCTCCCGATCTAGAAGAATCCTATAAATACGAACTCGCTTGGGCCACTTTGGACAACGAGCATTTTGGTAGGCAACAAACCAGAACGGTAGATACCAGCCTCGCTCAAAAGCTAGAGGCGATGGACGTTTATTTTTTGGTGCTCATCCTCCGCGAAAGCTGTGAAGCTCGCAATCGCCAACATATCCTCAACGCTCAATACCAGCTTCCTCTTTTGAGTCCTTTACTGAGTATGCTGGCCGATCCGACTCATCCTTATCGTCAGGTCCCGCTCATCAGTTTGTACTACCACATATTTTTGAGTTTAGAGGATGAAGCAGATGACGCTAGCTATGAAGACCTATTAAAGGTATTGAGGCGGCACCGCGATCAACTCTCAGAGGTAGAAAAACGCTCGATGTACAAATTCGCCCAAAACTTTTGTATCCGTCAGATCAATCGCGGCCATAGCAAATATCAGCAGCGTCTATTTGAGCTATTTCAGGAGGTATTGCAGGAAAAAATCATTTATGAAGAGGGCAAACTCACTCACACCAATTTCAAAAATATCGTTACCATTGGGTTGCGAGTCAAAGCGTTCGACTGGGTCGAATACTTCCTCGAAAGCCAAACAAGACAGGTCGATCCTCCCTTCCGCGAAAATGTCTATGCTTATTGCCGCGCTGCTTTAGAGGCAGAGCTTGGGCAAACGCAAAAAGCCATTAGACGCCTAAACACCATCAGCCATACTGATGTACACTACCAGATCAGCGCCCGCCAATTACTCCTCAAAATCTACTATTACGATCAGGATTATGAAGCGGCGCTTTATACCATTGGGGCTTTTCGCCACTTCGTGCAACGCAACCAAGAAGTGCCCAAGGCACGCAAAGAATTTCATATTCGCTATCTCAATCACTGCAAAGCCCTATGCTTATTGCAAGAACGTTGGCCTACCTATACCCAAGAAGAGGCACAGCTAAGAAGAGAAAAACTGAGAAAAAAGATCGAAAGCACCGATACTATGGCCAATCGTAGCTGGCTCTTAGAAGAGTTAGATCGATTTTAGCGTTCCGCGACGCGGAACGCTCAGTCTTATTTACGCAAAGGATCATCATCATAAGCCGATCCAATGTGGCATAGATGATCTAATAGTTCCGCGAAGAGGTCATACAAATCTTTGAGCTGCTGCACATGCGAGATGATCCCCTCGGTTTCAAAGCGAAGCTCACTCATCCCTTCCTGAAATGGATTGTTGTAATGCTCCTCATCAACCTCATTCCAGAGCATGATCTGCGGCTGCCAAGAGATAAATCTTCTGATCCAATTGTTGTCAAACAAGGCACGGAGTTTCTGCACATCATTGCCCTGAATGATAAAGTCATCATCAAACTGTTTGAAACCTACCTCAATGTCCTGCATGCCCAAAGCCTTGTTGAGATTGCTAAAGGCTTTGCGACGATAGATACGAAATTCGAAGCCATCTCGATTGACATAGGGAGCGCGAATTTGGGTTACCCGAGGCCGTTTGCCGCGTTTATAGGTATCAATGACGATGGTCCAGTTTTCGTGCTTTGCGATGATCTGATGACTGCCTCTAAAGCCACGGTTAGGGATAAATTCAGCGTCGATCTCTTTGCAGACCTGCCGCCAAATTGCCTTACGTTGTGGGCCAAATCTAGCGATGCCCATAGTAAAATTACTTGATTAGGGGAATAATTGAAGGCTGGAATATAATAAAAAGTGCTCTCCTTCTTTTGGCTAGCGCGTTTCGGCATTGATACGAAACTGCAATCCCACTCTATGTACTACCCCGAGAAATCGCATCGGATCAAAGCCATAATCGAGGATCAGCGGGTGGCGCCCGACACGCATGCGTACGCCCACTCCAGCGGTAGGAAAGTCCTGGTCTGCGACATTGAGTTTGTATCCGGCCCTGAGATAGAGAAGGTCGTTGTAGTTGTATTCGAGTCCAAAACGGATGTTCTCCGCATTGTCATTGGGGTGGTTGAGCTGTAAAAGAGTAGTCAAGGATTGGTTGCCCGTTTGGCTACGCCAAGGCACCATCGAAAGCCCTAATTTGAAGACTGTCGGCGCAGGATAATCGTCCAAATTGATGGAAGTCGGGGAAAAATTGGGATCGCGATCGAGCGTTCCGCGAAGCGTGGAATTAGGACCAAAGCTTTGTACCATCACGGCAAAACGAAGATCTTTGAAATCCGTGCGATACAAAAAGCCTAAATCAACGACTCCAGTATTGGCGGTAAAGTTTGCTAAGCGTTCCTGTACAAACTTGGCACTAGCCCCCCAACTAAACTGATCGGTCAATTGCTTGGAATAAGTCAAGCCAGCCGTCATATAGGTAGCGTAGAAAAACTCTCCCGTACCATTGGGTTGAAACTCGGTCCTCACCGGCATCTGCCCGGAACTCAATCCGCTCAGCGAAAGCGCAAAATGCCCAATATTGGTAGGCTTGCTCACGCTCATATAGGCGTAGTTGATATCGGCTACCCAAAAAGTATTGGCTACGGCAACTTGTACTTCTTCTGTTTCAGAAAGGGCCGCAGGGTTGGTATATGCAGAATAAGCATCCCCAGTGAGACAGATGTTTGCACT
>JBCAWW010000945.1:0-2741 GCA_038534415.1 Bacteroidota bacterium
CCTGTGCTTCTTCTCGCTCAAATAGTAAATCCCAAAGAGAAAAGGCAAAGACACTAATATCAAGCTCGCCTAGTTGCAGCATCTTTTGAGACTGCTTGTCATAAATAGTGAGGCCTTCGAGTTGGGCGCGGTCTGGTAGTGCAAAATCGACCCCTTCGAGCTCCACCGTGGTACCAAGGCGAGATTCGAGAAATCCCTTAGCTTGATAGACCATCCAGCTCTGCACTGGCGGCAAGAATATTGCGATGCGAAGGAGGCCCACCAATACCAATATCCCCAGCGGAAAACTAAGGACTATCTTTCGACTTCGGGGTATTTTAGGTAAGGGTTTTGACTCCACGCGACAAAGCTACGATTATATTTGGGGCTTTAATCAGGATGATAGATTCTGACTGCAGAAGCCTTCGCTTCTTCCCAGTCTAGACTCATGACCTTACGCTTATGCTGGACGTATAGTTGCATCTGATCGGTATAATGAGGGCTTTCGGGCTTAGCCGAACTCCCATAGGCGTTAACTGATTCAATCTCAACTCCTTCCTGCGAAAAACGTACCAGTTCGACATACGAATCACCTACTCTGGAGTATAGCCTCCCATCTTTGCCTTTGGGATCTTGGCTTGCGTAGAGGGCGGCGAGCGTTTCAGGGCCTCCGCTTACGGCTAGACTATAATCTCCTCTTCTATGCCGTTGCAATTGTCCTAAGGGTACTTCTATGGTGCCAAAGTATTTGTTGAGATGAGCGACAGCATGTCTGAGGGCGGCTACGCAATCTGCTTCACTTGCTTGTTGCCCTTCTAAGGTATACCTGCCTTTGAGTTGTTCTACCAATTCTAAGCCTGTCAGCAAAAATATAGAGGAAGCGATATTATTGGTGTCCATTTGCATGTCCCATTGGCTAAGATGCTCTAGCGCGGGGGCCAAGTCTGGATATTGCTGGGGATCAAGCTCTCCGATCAGCTCGAAATTGGTAATGCCATACAAGTAAAGACTATCTTGGTAGCCGATGTCGTACTTTATTCTTAGAAAATCCTCCCAGCTGATTTCTTCTTCTGCGGCCATCAGTTCTTGAAAGCGTAGGCTACGATTGTTTTCCCAAAGTCGATATCCCATCGTTGGGTTCCAGTCATGAAAATCCAAATTGTCTGCTGGAGCAGCAGCATTGTGAGGACTGTTATTGGTGTTGAAAACATAGCCTCCTGCTGGGTTTAGCAGCTGGGGCAGGCTATCAAAGGGGAAGTATTGCGTTCCCCAAAGGGTGGCCGAAGTATCTCCTCTCACTACAGCAGACCAATCATATTGTGGGTCCCTTACTGGCATTTTTGCATTACTGACATAAAAGATATTGTCCTCACGATCTGCATACACTATGTTGGTTCCGGTGATGGCATTGATTTCCAACGCTTTGCGGAACGATTCCCAATCTGTAGCCAGATTCATATGATACCATTGTTCCGCAGCGCGGATATCCTGGTTTGCTACATATCGCAGACTATAGTATCCTTTTTCGTTTTCGAGCGTCAGACCATAAGGACTGAGGTAGTAAGTTTTGGCAATGGGCAGTTTAATGGGCCCAAACTTAACTTTAGTCTTGGCCTTATACTTTTCTAGTTTGCGCCATTGCCCATCATAACGATAGGTCAGTTTACGGGAAGGATGCATCTCCAACTCAAAAATATCATACAAATCAGGTCCATTGACGGTATGAGACCAGCCTAGATGCTCATTTGCACCTAAAAAAATACTCATGCCACCGGGAAAAGTCGCCCCTAAGATGTTAAGTCCTTCCTCTGAAATTAGATGGGCCTCATACCAAGAATATAGTCCTTCGAGAGGTTGGTGTGAGTTGATGGCCAAATAGGTTTTATTATCGCTGGTTCGCGAACGACTAATCGCAAAGGCATTGGAGCCTTTGGGAGATTCTGGCCCCAATTGGTTGTTGAGAATTTTGTTTAAACCGCCGTCTACGCCTGTCAACAAAGCGAGGGCAAGCATATATCCTTTGATGATGTCTTGTGGATAGACAGGAAATAAGCTGGCCTTAAGTACTTCTTTGGGATGGAGTGTAGCGTATTGATTGACTCCTTGGCAATAGGCTTCTAAGGAAAGCCGAAATTCAGGAGAGAGGGCGTCGGGGTATTGCTCATCTACCACTTGGTCTAGCTGCATCCATTGCACTGCGATATCAATGGGAGCAGCACTTGCACCATTGACCTCTGCCAAGCGAGCTCGGATGGTAAGCAGTTGTTCTTGCACGGTTTTGAAATCATCTTCTGCGGTTGCCCAAGCCAAACCATAGGCGACTCCGGCATTGGTAGGAGCATAGATATGAGGGACGCCAAAGCTATCACGCGCGATCGTGATTTCACTCGGATCAATAGCCTGTTGGGCAAGCAGTTGGGTACAAAAAAAGAAGCAGCTTAAAAGGGCGGAAGTAGCAGTTTTGAACATGTTGTAGGCATTATTTGTCGTAATCTAGGCATAATTACTCCTCGCCCCAATTACCGTTCCCGACTTAGCTTCTTCCAATCTTTCGTAGATACTTACCGTTGAGGGTAGCACAGCCCCGAATACTAAGCAAAAAGCCTACTTTAGTAAAATAATCAGACTGTATTTGGCTTTACCGAGTCCCAATTGACTAGAATTCTTGCAGCTATAATTCCCAAAAACGACTCCTGTATCATGAGAATCAATCTATTGTTGGTGTGCTTTGCCCTTCTAGGAAACCAATACCTCTTGGGCAT
>JBCAWW010000946.1:0-2734 GCA_038534415.1 Bacteroidota bacterium
GATAAGGATTGGAACCAGGAAATAGCAGATGGAAAAAATTTGTACTATAGTTTTCGCTTCGCAATTGAAGAACCTACCTCAGAATGGGGCTTAGGAGAGATTCGCGGAGTACCGATTGGAAGTTTGAAAGAAGGTAAAAAGTTTGACTTTGATGGGCACGGAAACATTGGTAATCCCGTATCTATTGGACAGATAACTTATAGCTACGTTACAAAAAATGCTGGTGCTGTCGGTTGGCATGAAAGTTATTATCAAGACGCGACCTACACCTCAATCCGAGATATTCAGACAGAAAAAGAGGCTTACTTCTTACCCTTCGATCAATCAGGCGGAGAACACTCTCCAATCGAAGAAATTGTAGCTTGTGTGCTTCCTGTACCGCTCTTGGCCTCAGGGACCATTGAGATGGATATACTTCGTACTAACAATGATGACGAAAATTGGGATTATGATCTCACTAATCTAAATCCTATTGATGGCGAAATAAGGATTAAGCTTGTAGACATGAACTAGCTGGGCAAATCTTAGTTAAAAAAGCTTATCGACCCAGTCATTATTTGACTGGGTATTTTTGATGCCTGCTTCGCAGAACGTTTATCTCTATTCATGATCCCTACATCGGCGTGCAAATCTCAATCAAAAAGCCATTATTATCTCTAAGGTAGCCCACCTTTTGTCCCCAGGGTTTTTGCACCACCGCTTCTTCTTCTACTGCGCCCGCTTGGATCGCCTTGGCAAAATCATTTTCGATCTCCTCCGTAGTAAAGGTCAGCTCTATACCAAAGGGTCGTTGTTGTGGATCACTTTTGAGATAGCCCTTTTTGAAGTTAGAATCCCCCAACTCAAAGGAGCCAAAGGCAATCGTGGTTTCCCCGCTGATGAGTTCCCCATAGTCCTTTTCTGGGGTGATAAATTTACGTTGAAAGCCAAATGCGGCTTCATAAAAGGCAAGCGTTGCTTCAACGGCTGAGACATAGAGGATGGTGTAGGCGTACTGCATTGATTTTGATTGGAGGGCTAAGTTTGCTCAAGATGTTTTGACCATTTTAATGTATAAAATCATTCTGAATTGTCCCGACACTTAGGCGCAAATAGAGTAAAAATTGCTTTTGACTCTACCTATACAGAAAAAGGCCAAGAGCAAGGAATCCCGCCTGCGATCTAATAAGCGTCAAAAATGCGCAAATCAGCAGGAATAGTCCCTCCCTAAGGCAGTTGTTGACTGATCACATAATTCCTGCTAAAACTACTGTTTTGTGGATGACTCAGCACATTGATAAAGAGAGGATTGACGTCTGAACCAGCGCCTTGAAAAATCACCTGTCCGTCTAAATTTGTATCGCTATCATGATATCCATTGAGGATATAATTGCGGCTAAAGGCGCTATTACCGGTCGCCGTCAGGACATCGATAAAGATCATCCCCGAGTCATTGTCAGCCCCTTGGAAGATCAGTTGCCCATCTCCATTGACGTCTCCCGCCCAGAGGCCATAGGTATTGGGCGCTAAGACTTTTTGGGCCTGCTGTCCGAAGCCTATTTGGCTGCTAAAGTCTATATGGGTGCCGGCTTCGCCGAACGCTAGGGCTGTCGGACTCATGACGGCTAGGTGATTGCGGTGATGTATGCTGAGGTAAAATTCCTGCGTAGCAGGGATCGGCTGCTGATCGGCGAGGAAAAGCAAAAAGTCGGTCTGGTTTTCTGCATCCACTATATCTCCATCCCTTTGCAACAGCATCGGCGCTTGATAAAGTACTTGGCTCGAATCATCCTTGTCGCGTAATACCACTAGCACCCAATCGACGATTGCATCAGCCCCATTGCTACTAAAAGCTGCAGGATCATAGGTTGTAGATTGGGTATAGGGATCAAGATAGGGGAGGAGATCATGGCTGCTCAAATCGGCTCGCATGAGTTGAGTAGCTGCGTCATAAGCACCACTAAGGATTACTTGGGCGCTAAGTTTGATAAACTGTCTTTTTGCGAGTGTGAAATATTGACCATCTGCTAGATTGATAGCTTCAGAAAGAGGATGAATGACTGCATCCGAAAAGTCTCCATCTGAATCAAGCAGTACAGCCCATGCTCTTGCATCAATACCGGCCCAAGCTGGATCTGCTAAGTCAAAGGCAAGATTTACGCTGCCTACTTCTCCACTTTCCTGTACTCGCCATACTCGCTGGAGTCTTTCTTCTATGCCTGCTGGTACATTGAGACTCGCATCTCCTCTTAGCACGCTGCCCTTATCATGCCCCCAGACGATAGATTCGCCATGCTGCAAATCACTGGGATTGCTGATGCTGAGTACGCTATTGGTATCGGCACTTTGGCTACTGGTCTGGGCTAGATTTTGCAATACGTCCTTGGCCAGTCCTGCTATGCTGTGGCCATATTGAGTATGATGATAAAATTGATGATTCTCGACCGGAATGCTAATTCCGTATTTGAGGTTGAAGTAGGTTTCTACGGCAGCCTGAGCATTGCTATCAGTAAGACCTTTAAATACGACTAGCTCTGCTAAATATCCCTTCCAATGATTGGAGGTCTGATTATCTGCCCCACTACCATCAAATTCTTGACCGATTGATACTCGGTCTGCACCTGAAGAGTTAAGAGTCGTCAACTCAGAAGCTCCTTCCCCATTGATGCGGGACTGGGCGATATTGTCAGTATATAGCTTGACACTCACGATGGTGGGGAGATCGATATAACTATCGGCGCTCAAGCTGGGATCA
>JBCAWW010000947.1:0-2733 GCA_038534415.1 Bacteroidota bacterium
GGAGTTAAAACGAATAGAAGCCCTGGCGATCAAAGAGTTAGAACTCCTCAAGGAAGTCATATTGGTCGATCATCCCACGCTCAAAATAAAGACCAAAGCCAGTATGGGCTTTCCGGTTCCGACAATTTTGACTGCTGCGGGGGAGTTTGAAGCGGATTGGATCATGATGGGCACCAAAGGAGCTACCGGACTCAAAAAGGTATTGCTCGGCAGTGTGACCGCACAGCTTATCGGTCGGTCGCCTGTACCAGTCTTGGCTATCCCTGAGAATAAACTGAGTCCAGAAATACACCGTATCGTCTATGCCACGAATTATGAGCCAATGGAGATTGAGGCGCTGAAAAGAGTGAGCCGCCTTGCGGAACGCTTAGATGCTGAGGTCTTGATTACCCACGTCTTTGTTGGCGAGAATAGTCCGCCTCTTGAGCGCTGGCAGGCTTTTGAAAAATTGGTCAAAACAGCAATCGATTATGAAAAGCTAAGCTTTAAGTTTTTGCCTCACTATGATTTCCAAACGGCGCTTAAAGAATTGCTCTCCTACACGGGAGCTGAGATTTTGGCCATGTGTCCTCACAAACGCGGTATGTGGGAACGTCTGTTTCATCTGAGCAAAACCAAGGAAATGGCCTACGATTCTGAAACCCCTCTTTTGGCGATTCCAGAAGCCTAGAACATCGCCTGCCATATTGGGTCAGAAATTGTTGTTAACTTGTGAAAAATAGCTTCACAATGAAACTTACATTTTCTGGCCTCCTATTTTTGAGCCTGTTGGCTTGTGCCCAGCTCAATTGGACCTCTAATGCAAATTTTGCTGGCGTACAGCAAAGTGAAAAACTAACCTTCACTGTCGATACCATACTCTCCGACCTTACGAGTCCATGGAGTATGACTTGGCTACCCAATGGCGATATGCTCTTCACCGAAAAAGCCGGAGAACTACGCCTCTACAGCAATGGGAAACTACACCCTGACCCGATCGCAGGACTACCTGAGATCAAAGCCAAAGGCCAAGGCGGGCTCCTAGATATCGAACTACATCCCAACTATGAGGAAAATGGTTGGCTCTATTTTAGTTATGCCTCTCCTGCAAAAGAGGGCGAAGCTGGAGAAGGACAAAATACGGCTCTCTATCGCGCCAAACTAAAAGATCACTCACTCGTCGAGGGACAAGAAATCTTCAAGGCCCTACCCAACTATAAAAAAGGACAGCACTTCGCTGGTCGCATCGAATTTGATCGCGAAGGATACTTATATCTTTCGGTAGGGGATCGTGGTGGACGTGATGAAGTGCAAACTTTGACCTCTTCTCGCGGCCGTGTTTATCGTATGCACGATGACGGTTCTACTCCAGAGGATAATCCATTTGTAGGAGAAGAAGGCGTTTGGGAGCAAATGTACTCTTATGGACACCGCAATCCACAAGGCTTGGCCTTACATCCCGAAACCGGTGAACTTTGGGAGCATGAGCATGGGCCTCAAGGCGGTGATGAAGTCAACATCGTCCGAGCAGGTAAAAACTACGGTTGGCCAGAGATCACTTTTGGGATCAATTACAATGGCACGACGATTACCGAAGACACCGCCAAGGCAGGTATGGAACAGCCCGTAACTTATTGGGTGCCATCGATTGCGCCTTGCGGGATGGATTTTGTTGAGAGCGATATGTATCCCGATTGGAAAGGCAATCTATTGGTGGGCTCACTCAAATTTCAATACCTCAAGCGGCTGGAGCTCGAAGGTAATAAAGTAACGCATCAAGAAGTATTATTAGAGGGACTCGGTCGTGTGCGTTGTGTACGTCAAGCGCCTGATGGGTATATCTACGTTTCTACCGAGGGTCCTGGAATGATCGTTCGGCTGAAGCCGGAATAAAACAAAAAGCCCCCCAAAACAAGTCGGGGGGCCATAATCCTACAGCACGTGCAGTAGGGCGTTTATTTCACCAAAAGCTTTTCATGAATTATGACTGTAGGGGTGATCACTCTAAAGATATAGACCCCCTCACTCCATTTGCTTACATCTAATTTGAAGCTATGGATTTGATTGCTGTCTAATCCTCCTTTATATACTTCTTGAATCAATTTTCCCTCCATATTGTACACCTCAATGCGACTGGCTTCACTATTGGCAAGACTTAGCTCAATAGTCATCCGGTCAGAAGCTGGATTTGGATAAGCATTGATGGTATTAAGACTTTGTGATAAGTCCTGTCTTGCAGAAAGGTTGCTGCAACCCGCGAGTGATCCACAGGCTCCGAGTGTAGCGCCATTGGCTAATTGACTGGGGACCGCATTGATAGAAACGCATTTGGTCTTGCCCATGCGACACATCTCGACTTTGGCATTATTACCAGTGCCACAGCGAACGTCTATCACACAGATTTCAATAGTCTCGCTAATACTACAGCCATTGGCATCCGTAATGGTCAAAGTGTAACTGCTAGAAGTCTGAGGTGAAACAGTGATAGAAGGAGTGGTCGCGCCATTGCTCCAAGCATAGGTAAGTGGACCTGTACCGCCTGCGATGCTCGGACTGATGGTGGTCGTTCCCTCAGGGGGATAGCCGTAATACACCACATCTTTGGTCGCGGCAAGACTCAGTGTTGGGCTTGCCCAAACGGTAATGATCGTGGATTGGATATCGGATATTGTACCGGAAGCATCTTCTGCATAGCAGGATACCGTAGTTTGCCCTACTGGATACGGATCATTGACTGCAAGCCCATCTGAGCGT
>JBCAWW010000948.1:0-2733 GCA_038534415.1 Bacteroidota bacterium
CTTTTTACTTTTCTCTCTTGCCTTCTCTCTTGCCGGGCCTCTCTTCTTTGCTGTCTTTTTTGCTTTCTTGTTTGAGGGCCATCTCCTTCTCCATCACGTTCTCCTTCTTCCGCTTGCTCTTGCTGATCTTCCATAGCCAACTGCCTTGCTTCTTGAGACTTTGTCATTGCTATGGACAACTTAGCCCCATTCCTTTCCAAAAGTTCTGCTGGTGCACTCTCATCCCCTTTAGGCATATTACAGCTGAGCTCATTAATGTCTAGGTTCTCATTCATTTCACAAAGCAGCGCATATTGGCGTACTGTGATACCAAAAGCATTACCATTTGTTTCACTGGGTATATAGCGCTTTTCTAATTGAGCATACCACTCAGGATCGAGGAAATTGAGGTACAAATCTATTTCTTGTGAGTCAGGTAGATTACTAAGAATATCTCCCTCCATTGAAGCCAACAAGAAGGCGGCATCTAAGGCTCGATTTTTATGCTGTTGATTGGTAGACTTATTAAAAAAGTAGGCGACCTCTATCATCCCTTTTTTCCATTGCTCTTTCATATTTCCGGTGAAGACTTGATACTCACCCGCCAGATCCTCATACTTCTCAAAAGCCCTTTCATAGTGAATCTCATCAATATCTATCTGAGATTCTTCAATTAAGTCCTTTGCTACCTTTTCTCTGGTTTCGCGCAAATCGGTCAAATTATTGCTGGCTTCTTGTGCTTTATTGATCGAATACAAAGAAATTAAACCAAACAATATCAGCGTAACAAGCACCCCTGCTCTCTTGATGAGTTGCCTTCGCCTGCGCAAACGCATGCTTTCCTTGATAAAGTATTCTTCCTGCTGATTGAAACTATTGGCATCCAATAGTAAATCATTGTAGACGACATCTAGCCTAGGATCATTGATCCAGAGATACTTTTTGGTATGCTCCTGGTCATCTTCGTAATCATTGATAGCAGTCCGTAAACGGTAGCGAAGGTCCAATTTCCCTTCGCCAGTGGCTTTGATCCATTCCCAGAGTAGGGCCCAAGCTCGCACTAGGGCATCATGAGAAGGTTCATAGTATTTTTGGCCTTGGAGATCAACACAAGTGGTCAAGAGGCGAGCCCGCACCAAAGTGTCTGCCACCTTTCTGATGCGAGCGGTTTCGGATTCATCAGAAAACACAAGTTCTTTTGCCAAAACTCTTTGACTAGAAACCTCTCCTCCCTTGAGGGAAACCAAACGAAGCATCAATTTGCGCATACTTTGTTGGTGGGCTTCGTCCAACTTTTCGAAGATAGAGTTAGCCTTTTTGCGCAATGCACCGATTACTCCCCCAAGATTTTCATAGTCTTCTTGGTTCAAACTACGATTGGTGCGCCCAGAGCTCACATAAGCATGATATAGTTCACTAAGGGTAAAAGACAATAGTGGCAAGGCTCCAGGGGCTTGATTGACAGCATCTACCAAAGTATCAACAAGAGAAGCAGGCTCAAAAAACAAAACTTCTTGTATGGTTGGCTTTACGATGACCTCTCTCAGTTCTTTTTGACTAAAGGCAGGCACTAGATAATGGCCTTTCTGCCAACTTTCATGCAAAAGTCCTTCTTCAAATTGGGGTTCGAAATCAGATCTAACACTCAGGATGATTTTCAAATTGGGAAATTCTGCCATCCAATCGAGGAGCTGCTGCTCAAAAGCTTCCTTCTCTTCAACATAAAGGCATTGAGTGATCAATTCTTCATACTGATCAATAAATAAAACCGAAGCTTGTTCTTTATTAGGTATGAAGGTATCTATATGAGGGATGGCAGCTTCGAGACTCGCAAGCGGCTCAATACCCGGTCTGACGATCGGTAATATTTTGTAATCTTCTTCTCGCAAGCGAGGGAGCAATCCAGCTTTGATAACCGAGGATTTGCCGGTTCCAGAGGCCCCACTAACTACGACCAATTGATTTTCATCTGCAATTTTATCTAAAGCCTCAATCACGCGATCACGACCATAGAAGAAAGAGGCATCCTCTTCATTAAAGGAATTGAGCCCCATAAAAGGGTTGCGCTTGGGGATAGGCGGCAGATTCAATCTATGGTTAGGCGCTAAGAATATATACTGCCCCTTATCGTGCCGCTCTAGCGAAAATAAAGCAGGACTTTGTCGCTTAGAATGATCCGTTGTTTCATCTTCCACTCGATCTCGCAGATAGCTAAACAATTCGCTAGCCGTAATCACGCCGTCTCCTCCATCTTTGGGGATAGTATCGCCTTCACCATCGATGGCATCAAACAAAGCTTGAGCAAAGGGGGAATGCAGTTCCTCTCCTTCTTCTCGCAAACCAAGGGTACGATTTACCAAGATATCGGCTGCTTTTTGATCTGAGGCAGAAGAGGTAATCACCTGCCATGCCTCATCTCTGGCATATTGATAAAAGCGCTCTTCATAAATCACGCTTGGCAAATCAAAAATATCCCGAAAGCCAGTGGACCACTGAAAAGAGCCCGCAAAACAGCAATCCAAGATCAACAAGCCATGTTTACAAGGCAATTGGGTAAGGACATCGTGCAATACGTCCATACATACCAATGACCCCATCTCTTGAGGATCTGCATCAACGGGCACAAAATAACCATTGGGGTCAATTTCGCTATCTAAAGCAATACCATGACCGCCAAAGTAAAATAATACTCGATCCCCTTCTTTTACTTTATCAGGGATTGTTTTGGTAAATAAGCAGAATTGATCCGCTTAT
>JBCAWW010000949.1:0-2727 GCA_038534415.1 Bacteroidota bacterium
GTTTACTGAGCAAGGCAGACTCTATGGGATCCTAATCCAGGCCAATATCAAAAGCGCAGAAGGCAATACTCCGGTTATGACGACATATGGTATTCTTGCTGATTCGGTCGATGAGGCAGTAAGTATGATCCATGAATTTGAAATTGAATCACTAGACCGTGAATCCATCCAAATCATGGAAGTGGAAGAATCAGCTCCCGACGAGGAAGAAGAACTAAAAGGTATCTATTTGGTCGGAGGATTAGGCTTTTTGAACTAAAGATTACATGAAAAAACAGTACGCTGATACAGATCTTGCCTTCAACAAAAACGAAGATCACAATCGTATTTTACTTCGCGAGTTGAGACATCAACAGATAAAAGCGTTCGCCGGTGGAGGCGAAAAATCTACCCAAAAGCATAAGGCCAAAGGCAAAATGACTGCCAGAGAGCGTATCGATCTGCTTTTGGATGATAAGGACGCTTTTATTGAGGTAGGTACGCTGGCCGCGAACGGTATGTATCAGGAGTACGGTGGTTGTCCTTCTGCTGGGGTGGTGACAGGTATTGGTCGCGTAGGAGGCAAGCTATGCATGGTGGTAGCCAATGATGCTACCGTAAAAGCAGGAGCTTGGTTTCCCATGACCGGCAAGAAAAACCTCCGCGCCCAAGAAATCTCGATCGAAAACCGCCTACCCATTATCTATCTCGTAGATAGTGCAGGCGTCTTCTTGCCTATGCAAGACGAGATTTTTCCAGATAAGGAGCATTTTGGGCGCATCTTCCGTAACAATGCGGTGATGAGCAGTATGGGTATCCCGCAGATCGCCGCGATTATGGGCCCTTGTGTGGCTGGCGGCGCCTATCTCCCCATCATGAGCGACGAAGCTTTGATTGTAGATGGGACTGGTTCGGTATTTTTGGCGGGGCCCTATTTGGTCAAATCAGCCATCGGAGAAGAAGTAGGGCGCGAAGAACTGGGCGGAGCGACTATGCATAGTAGCATCTCAGGCGTTGTTGACTACCATATGCCAGATGATAAGACTTGCCTAGAAAAGGTACGCTCTCTTGTCGGTAAACTGGGCGAAACGCCCAAGGCAGGTTTTCATCGTGCGGCCCCTCTCAATCCCGAATTCGAACCCAAAGAAATCATGGGCATACTGCCCTCAGATAGAGCGAAACCCTACGATATGTGGGGGATCATCAATCGTCTGATCGATAAGGGCAGTGCTGACGAATATAAAGCCAGCTTTGGCCAATCTATCATCACGACCTACGCTCGGATCGATGGTTGGGCAGTTGGGATCGTCGCCAATCAGCGCAAGGTCATTCGTTCTGCCAAGGGCGAAATGCAGTTTGGTGGAGTAATCTACTCTGATTCCGCAGACAAGGCGGCGCGCTTTATTATGAATTGCAATCAAAAGCGGATTCCGCTGGTGTTTTTGCAAGATGTAACAGGCTTTATGGTAGGTTCTCGCTCAGAGCAGGGAGGCATCATCAAAGACGGCGCGAAGATGGTCAATGCCGTTTCCAATTCAGTGGTGCCTAAATTTACCTTTGTGCTCGGCAATTCATATGGAGCGGGCAACTATGCTATGTGTGGCAAGGCCTATGATCCGCGCTTGATTTTTGCTTGGCCTTCGGCGCAAATTGCCGTTATGGGAGGCTCGCAAGCGGCCAAGACTCTTTTACAGATTCAGGTTTCCTCTCTCAAGAAGCAAGGCAAAGAGATCGATCCGGAGGAAGAAAAGCGTTTACTCAACGAGATCACCGAAAAATATAATCGTCAAACTTCTCCCTATTATGCGGCGGCACGCCTTTGGGTAGATGATATCATTCATCCTCTCAAGACTAGGGAGATTATTTCTACGGGCATCGAAATGGCCAATTTGAATCCAGACGTAGCCAAATTTAATCCGGGCGTTTTACAGACTTGAGATAGATCAACATGCCGATAACGAGACCATACTGAGCGGCCATATAGGTCAGCATGATCCAGGTTTGGGAAAAAGATATGGGTAGGATCTCGTAAGCAAAGCGATCGATTGCAATCAAGCTATCCGAAATCATAAAAAGTAGCGAGCCGGCAAATACATAAGCAAAGCTTTCTTGTCGTACCCTCCTCCAGCGGTTGAGGGCCATAAGTGCCATGAGCATGAGAGCGGAGGCGTAAATCGTTACCGGAACTAAGAGTTCCCCGAGGAGGGGAAATAAAAAATAAAGCAGACTATACGCATAGAGTATAAAAGGGATCACCAGCCATGGCTTCCTGCGGAGAACGCTTTTCACCTCTCCTTTTGGACTCAAACTAAAAACACTGATGTAGAGGATCTGGGCGATCAAAAAAGAGCCCAGCCCCAACTGAAAATACAAAGCTCCCTGAAACATCAGGAAGATGTCTCCCATCAAGGAAAACAAGATCGCCCCCTGCATGAGATAATACTCCCTATTATGCCGGCCCAACATTTGGTAAAAAAAGAAAATCGAAAGGGAGGTCATGATGAGCGGCTTGCAAAAATAGTAGAGGAAGGGCAAGTTATCTTGGAGCAAGCCAGCAATTAGTACCAGTAGATCAACCACCGCATACACCCCCGCAAAGTTGCGAACGGAACGGGCTAAATTATCTCCTGGGCTCATATTATTGCAATTAGGGGGCGAAAAATACAGGCTCAGGGCGACAAATAAAAATCAAGCTAGCTCATGGACAATGACCGCAAAATTTTTTAACTTCTTTATGACTACTTGATT
>JBCAWW010000950.1:0-2727 GCA_038534415.1 Bacteroidota bacterium
CGGGATAGGGGTTCGGCTAAGAGAATCCTGCTTTGTTAGTAACTGTATGTTCGATAATAATCATATTGGGGTAAAGCTAGGAGCTTTAGACGAAACTGTCCGTAATTGTACTCTTATTAATAACGATACCGCAATCACGGATTATGGTACATATGGACCCAATGCTTTTTCTTCCGGAGTAGGAGTGTCTGGATGTACAATAGAAAATAATCTTGTGGGCCTAAGCTTTTTTGGCAACCCTAGTGGGATGTATTTTGGTGGATTTACCGAAAACAACTCCAATTCACTCTGCAACAATGTGGCTAACATCTATTTCCTCTCCAATGATCTTTTCACTCATCTTGGTACTTGCTTTTGCGAGACCGATACTAGTGTGATCGCTAGCACCTTTGCGGCCGCTAGTGGCATCACTCCAAACTTTGAGATGGTTGGTATAGGCTTTTGGTGTATCCCAGATATGGTCTACCCTGGTGATACCGACCATGATCAGGACTGTGAGATGGATGACCTTTTTCAGATTGGGATCCACTTTGGTAAAATGGGCCCAGTCCGTACCAACGCTAGTCTTAGCTGGATGGCACAAGTAGCCGACAATTGGAATGACACTATCTTCAACGGTCGAGACCTCAAGCATGTAGATGCTGATGGAGATGGTAATATAGGCTTTACAGATACTACAGCTATTGTGCTAAATCTAGGTAAGACGCATGAAAATCTCCGGCTAGGGGGAACTTCTGCTAGCGGTATTCCTTTATTTTTTGATCTTCCTGCCGGCAATCTTCCCGCTAACAAACAACTTCGCGTTCCCGTCATGCTTGGCACCAACGATAGTAGTGTAGTCTCCATTTATGGCTTGAGTTTTCAGATTGAAGCGGATATGGACTCGGTGGAGAGCATTTCCTTTGAGGCAGATAACTCGTGGCTTGGCACTAGCGGTAACGACTTGATGGTGCTGACCAATCCTCGTTCTAACGGCATTATTGTAGGACTAGTACGCACAGACCAGATTAATGTCAGTGGAAATGGGCAAATCGGAACCCTTAGCATTCAATATACAGCAAATACCGCCGATACGACCACTGCGAGACTTGATTGGCTCCAAAGCCGGGCGATTGGCTTAGATATGCAAGAGATTCCGCTTTCTCCTAAGGATAGTGATTTCTCTGTTACCAATATTCCCCCGTCTAGCTTGCGCGGGATTAGCCTTTACCCCAATCCCACTAATGGTGTTTTGCAGATTGATTCCGAACGAAAGTTAAGCGGAGAACTCAGTCTCTATGATCTTCAAGGCAAACTAATCTATCAGGAAAGCATCTTCGGTCAGAGATTTGAAATCGCGCTACCTGATACTCCCAATGGATTGTATCTCCTCAAGATTAGGACTTCGTCCGAACGCTTTGTGGAGAAGGTACAGATTATCCGCTAGCGTCAGGCAGTTTTCTTTAGTTTTTGCTTCGCAAAACGCTTATTCTCTTGCTTATATAGCTTTTTGGCTATTTTATATTCAAGTAATCGACCGGCTAGATATGAGTTTCATTCTAGCCGGTCATCTTGGTGGCGAGAGTTCGAGCTATTAGCATTGTGTGATCCAAAGTGCTGGTATTAGGTATTGGTACAACCTATACTCTTCCCCGCAAGTAGGTGCGGACATACCCCAAGAGATAAGCGTTCCGCGCAGCGGTGCCCCAAACAAAAGCCCTCCCAGCAATGCTGAGAGGACTTTATCAATAAGGGGGGAACACTCTATTATTTTGCAAGGGCGACGTAATACTCGGTCGTCGATCCTGGCTTAATCCAAAGCATATCTTTTTTGCTATCGCCATTGATGTCGAGCAAAAAGCTATCAAATTGCGACCAAGTAGATTGATAAGGACTGGTTTGTTTGACAGGAGTAAAATCATACTCCCCGGTATTAGTCCCCAGAGCGGTGAAGAGATGACTGCTGATATCACCTGTGCCATGATTGGTCCATGTAATATCATCTATCCCATTGCCATCAACATCGCCAATAAGCATTTTATAGTCTCGCCAATCTTGATTGACCGGATGATCTTGAGCCGGGATAGAGCTGTTCATCGTGGCATTGGACAAGCTTGGACTCACATAGAGGCGATTGATACCGTTGCTCGGATAGTTGAAGAGTAAGTCAGTGGTTGTATTGTTGTCGGCATGACCCGTATAGGTATTGTAGTTGCCCCAACCGCCTTCTTGACGAGTGAAATAGCCTCCTATAGAAAAGGTGCCATCGCCATTAGATTTGCCGATATAAGTACGGTTGATATTGTTGGTACGACTAAAAAACAGGTCAGCACCACCGCCATTTACTTCACCGATATAGGCATCATAGTCGCCCCATCCTGTTCCATTGTCATTATAAGGGGTGAACTCTAGCGATTGGTTGTCCGCACTGAGACCAGCGGTATAGGTACGATTGGCAGTATTGGGATGCGTAATATTCCATACCAACTCATCATTGCCGTCAGCGTCTATATCTCCAATCAACAGCGCATATTTGCTCCAACCAAAATTGGGGTGGCGGGTTTCGTCTGAGAAGCTAAACTGAGCACTACCGTCGCTGAGGGCAAAATAAGTGGAATTGCCACTTTCTATATTGTTCCAAATGATATCGTCTGCATCGTCTCCGTTTAGGTCGGCGATGCGAGTTTGATATTTGGTCCAAGGTTCAGAAGGAGTAATGGTGGTGGGGGGGGTGGGGGGGGCGGGGGG
>JBCAWW010000951.1:0-2723 GCA_038534415.1 Bacteroidota bacterium
CTAAATTGAGCAAAATAGTCTTGAGTTAGATAGCGCTTGCCTCCTTCGGTTTTGGAGATAATCGGCAAGACAAAGCGCAAATCAGGGTGGATGGCTTTCCGGATTTTGACGCAGCTAGAGCATTTGCCGCAACTATCGTTTTTGCTAGGATTGAGACAGTTGACGTATTGGGCAATTGCATTGGCAAAAGCGAGCTTTCCCACGCCGGCTGGCCCTGTAAGCATAATAGCATGGGCGAGTCGATCGTGTTGTAGGGCTTCTCTTACCCTTTGGCCGGCGGCATCCTGTCCGATGAGTTCCTGAAATTGCACGGGGCTAAATTACATAAAAATCAATCGGTATTCCCCGTAATATTCGGTACTTTTAAAGGTCCCCCGCAAACCCCAAACACAAAATCGATGCGAATTACTACTCTTTTGTTTTTGAGTCTCTTTTGTATTTGTGCGCTAACGCAAGCTCAGACCAAGAGTGATTGGGAAGAATGGGAGGGCCTTTTTAATGGCATGAGCGGCAATCCCAATCTGTCAGACATGGAGTTTGGCGTAGTTGGTAGTGCCTACCAACTCGACATTTCGTTTAAAAGGCAGAAAGAATATTTTGGCGTATACACCGGGCATGGACAGGAGTTTGGGGTGTATTTTCAGCCTAATCTCGTCGGCCAAGTCGATTTGCGAGTAAGTATGATGTATTCGCAATATTCATTTCGCTCTCAAGACAGCATTATCAATCTAAATGTCAATCTCGGGCTGCTGAGAGTACCTCTTTCGTTGGTTTATACAGCGCCTTGGAAAATAGTACAGCCCCAGATCAGCCTGGGCTTCAATCTGGGGCATTTGGTTCGCCGTGGTGGCTATATTTTTTATCGTAGTGAGGATGTTTTGCCAGGCTATTGGGCAAGCACCATCACCTCTGGCTTGCATGGCGGAGTAGCTTTGCAAAAAAGCTTTTCCAATTGGGTTGTCAGGATGGATTGTGGCATGAGCCTAGATGTAGTCAATCCTTTTGACAAATTTACCAGTCGCCATTTGCAGCTAGCAGTAGGTCATCGCTGGTAATTAGCAACCGCAATCTCTTTTTCCAGCTTCTTCGGTAGCGCTCTCGTAGCCTAGACCGGAAGCTCTTTTGAGGTCTTCACAAGCCCCTTCAAGATCCTCTAGCTCTATTTTGATCAAAGCTCTCTCATAAAGGATCGCTTCGTCATTAGGATAAAGCTCAAGTGAAGCATTATAATCTTCTAAAGCACCGCTAAAATCTCCTAGTTCTGCTTTCGCGGCCGCTCTCGAGTCCATAGCCGAAGCACGACGGGGCGCTATTTCTAAGGCTTTGTCATAATCTTCCATTGCTTCTTTGACCTTGTTCATATCCATGAGAAGATCACCGCGTTCGTGATAGTTTTCGGGAGCATCTTCTTCGATCTCGATGGTATAAGTAAAATCAGCATAGGCAGAATCATACATGGCTAAACCTTTGTAAGAAACAGCACGATTGAAATAATGTGCAGGATCTTCGTCATTGAGTGCTATCGCCTTGTTAAAGTCCTTGATTGCCTCGTCATGCTTATCCAACTTTGCCAAAGCAAGGCCGCGATAATTGTAAATATCCTCATCGTCTGTACCGCCCATTTCTAAGGCTGTATCGAAATTGACTAAGGCGCTGTCGTACATATCTTGGGCGAGGAAAAGACGACCGAGATTATAAAAGGCGTAGAGGTTTTCAGGATCTACCTCAAAGCCCTTGCGGTAGCTCGCTGCGGCATCTTCATACTCTTCAAGATCACTGAGGATATGTCCTTTTACCTGATAGGCAACGCCATCTTCGGGATCAAGCTCGATCGAACGCTCAATATCTGCTAGTGCGCTGCGTTCATCTCCGATGGTATTTTTGGTGTTGGCTAGATTGAGATACCCAATAGCATAATCATCTTCGGCCAATTCGATGGCTCTTTTAAAGTCTGCAATCGCGCCATAATAATCGCCCATTAGTCTTCTGACATGTCCTCGATTATTGAATACAATCACTGAACCGGGGCTTAGGTTCATGGCTTTGGTATAGGCGCCTTCTGCTTTGCGCAGCTCGCCTTCGGCCAAATATTCCTCCCCTTCGTCAAACCACTCTTGGGCGGATTTGTCGGTGCCTTCGATGCGAGATTGTAAAGTCTCAAATGCGGGGCAATTTTTACTCAGATCGGAGGTTACTAATTGGCCGATTTTGGCGATGGCTTCTTCGTCCCCCTCTGCGATCACGCTACCAAAGGTTTTGACTAAGAGCTTACCATTGCTCTCTACAGCGGCATTTACACAACGGCTAATGATTTCGCGGATGATATCTTCATCACGCTCCATTCTAAATTCATTTAAGCAATCACAAGTCTCGCCTGAGATTTTTTTGATGACTTTTTGACCTTGTGCCGGGATAGATAAAGCGAATAGCAAACAAAATGTTAGGAAAGAAATAATTCGCATGTTTTATATTTTGAGTTAATGGAGGAGGTGTTTTCAATAGCATATTAAGAATTTTGTGCAGGAATCCCTTAGCGAGGGTTATAAAAAGGCGCTAAAAATTATTTTCTTCCACTATGAAAAGATTATTGCTCATCCTCCCTCTATGGTTCGCCTTGGCGAACGCTTGGACTCAGAATCAGACCTTAAAACTCTATCCTGAGGGTATCCCCTGTGAAAACGAACTTACCGTCTTTGCCTTCTTTGGCCTCTTCGGTAAGTTCG
>JBCAWW010000952.1:0-2720 GCA_038534415.1 Bacteroidota bacterium
GATTTTACTCCTTGCGGATTCCGGATGATAGCGTACTGCTCCAAGTTGCCTTCCCAACTTACAATCAGATTCAAATAAGCATCCGTCTTGAGGCAGACAGTAGCCTCAACTTCAATCTGCAAAATCGGGAGATTAGCCTCGAAGAGGTAGTGATCACCGACCAGCGGGCCCGCGAAAATGTCGAACGCGCCACTATGGGCCGGATTGATGTCAATATCGAGGAAGTCGAAATGATGCCCGTCATCGGAGGAGAAAAGGACATACTCAAGAGTATCCAACTCTTGCCGGGAGTGCAAGCTGGTGGAGAAGCTTCAGCCGGATTTTTTGTGAGGGGTGGTCGTCCTGACCAAAATCTAGTCCTGATGGATGAGGCGATAGTTTACAATCCATTTCATTTGGCTGGTTATGTGAGTGTGTTCAATACGGATGCGATTCGCAATGTTACGCTGCACAAAGGGAGTTTTCCGGCCCGTTTTGGCGGGCGACTTTCTTCGATCTTGGAGATCGATATGAAGGAGGGCGACCTCCAAAAGTTTCATGGCGAAGGCGGTATCGGTTTGGTTTCTTCTCGCTTATTGCTAGAAGGCCCGATCGTCAAAAATAAAGCTTCTTTTATCGTCTCGGGGCGTCGTTTTTATTGGGATTTGTTGGTGCGGCCATTTCAGCGAAATGGCTCTAAGTTTGGATATTTTTTCCATGACTTTAATGCCAAACTCAATTATAAAATTTCGGATAAAGACCGCATTTATGTCAGCGCTTACTATGGCAAAGATGTCCTTTATGATGAATATCAAACTCCGAGCGATACCAGTCGCATGGCAGTAGATTGGGGTAATACGACGGTTACGGCACGATGGAACCATCTTTTTGGGCCCAAGCTGTTTTCCAATGCCACCTTTGTCTATAGTGATTATCAGTACCAAATTGATCAGTCCGATTCCCGGAACGGTTTGACCTTATTTTCGGGTATTACCGATTTCAATGGCAAATTGGATTTTGACTACTACCCTAATCCACGGCATCGGATCCAATTTGGTATTCACTACTTGGATCACACTTTCACACCTTCGGCTTCTCGTTCCTACCTCACACGTGAGGATTCGACTTTGACCAGCAATCAGGTAGAGCGCCGGGTCTTTGAAGCCGCTGCCTATTTCAATGACGAAATCACCCTTACCGAAAATCTCAGTCTCAATCTAGGCCTTCGGGCACCGATCTTTTGGGATGATAGTATCCGCTATCAAGCAATAGAGCCTCGGGCTACTTTTAGGTTGGGCCTCGGCCGCAATCAATCACTCAAAGGCGGCTATACCCGCATGAATCAATTTGTGCATTTGGCCAGTAGCTCGACCATCTCTTTACCTTTTGATATTTGGACGCCTAGCAGTCAACTCGTTAAGCCGCAGATCGCAGACCAAATTGCCATCGGTTACTTCCATAACTTCAAAGAAGATCGCTACGAAGGCAGTTTGGAGCTTTATTACAAACGCATGCAAAACCAAATCGACTTCAAAGAAGGCGCAAACTTCTTTTTTCGAGATGAAATCGAAAGTGAATTGGTCTTTGGCCGAGGCTGGTCTTATGGTGCTGAGATGTATCTACGCAAGCGAGCCGGGCGGCTCACGGGTTGGCTGAGTTATACGCTTTCGTGGACATGGCGGCAGTTTGAGGACCTCAACTTTGGCGATAAGTATCCCGCCAAATACGATCGCCGTCACGATCTCTCTATCGTGGCGATCTATAAGTTTAATGAGCACTGGACTTTTTCGGGCACTTTTGTGGCGGGTAGTGGGCATTGGCTGACCTTGCCCACGGGCCAAGTTTATGTCCCTAATTATGGTCGGACTTATATCAGGACCTTTCAAAACTTCACTGCCAAAAATGGATATCGCCTCAAGGCCATGCACCGCATGGATCTTGGCCTGCGCTACGAAAAGAAAAAGAAGCGCTATACCGCCGCCTGGCATATCGACATTTATAATGCCTACAATCGCCGCAATCCCTTTTTTGTCTATATCTCCAATGAATACGATGAGCGCGCCAACGCGCGCAAAATTGTCGCTCGCCAAATGTCCCTCTTACCTGTAATCCCCTCTGTGAGCTATGTCTTTTCCTTTTAAACAAATGAGAATTCTACGCTCCATTCTTCTTATTGCCTGTAGTTGGCTTGGCCTGACAGGCTGTGAGCAAGAAATCAAGATAAACGACAAAGCTGATCAGCCCGAACTTTGGGTATATGGCTTTGTGGGACCCGATAGCTTGGCTAGCCTGATTTTGACAGAGACCCAAGGTTTTGATCGATGGCTCGAACAAGGAAACCTCAATTTGTTTCCTAAGGATCTTGAACCGGTGATTGAAACGGATTTTGAGACGGTTCCTTTGCTCGGTCAACCCTTTGTAAATGAAATATATAGATATCGAGCAACTAAGATCATAGAAGACAGCGGCGATTATCACTTAAAGCTACTTCACAAGGGTGATAGCCTAAGCGCACAAGTGAGACTGCCTCCCAAACCTAATCTCACTGATCTTCGATATGAGTATAACTGGCTGACCAATGTTTTATCAGCCTACGATCCTCGCAATATCGATTTTTATTTTCCTAAGCTGGCACGAGGGGCTGAGTCATACCAATTAGAATATGGTTATGCGGGTTGGGTAGAATCTTCGGTGTATGACAGTATCAGCCAAGGCTATGTATTAGATACTATCTATGAGGC
>JBCAWW010000953.1:0-2716 GCA_038534415.1 Bacteroidota bacterium
CTCCCAAAGTAATCTGTTGTAAAAATCCTGTCGAAAGAGGATCTGCAATGAAATTGACCGAATTATGAGGGCTAGCGTCTAGGGTAGCCTGCAACTGGTCGTTGACATTGAAAATATCGATGATGTGATATTCACTACTACTAGTGGTATCTGAACCAATGAGAATCGTTTCATTATGGGCATCAGTCCCCATGAAATAATAATAGTCCTGGCCTTCCTTATAGATTTGCACATAAGGGGTATTGCTTCCAGAAGCACTCGCGAGGATCGCTTGCTTGCTTGCAGTCGGTCCCGAACGCTGGACGATCACGACTCGATAATCATTTTCCTGCCAATTGTCCGCTAGCTCAAAAGAACGATTACTTCCAAAGCTGATGCCTCCACTACCATTGAAGATTCCTTCGGCGGTAGCTTCGGTATAAACGGGGCGCTTGCCTGCGATGAGTTGCTCGGCATCTCCACCCGCAAGGGCAAAGTTTTGCCAGCGGGCTACCCCATCACCGGTTTCGGCAGTATTGGTTCCATTGTTTTCAAAAACCCCCTCGTCAGCTTTGTGCCATACGGTGATTGCCGCTGCATCTACGATCGGATGACAGGTTTCGGGCAGCTCAAAGTTGACGCAAAGCACTGCTTGTTCACCTGATTTCTGATCAAAGGCACGAGCTCTACGCAGACCGCTACCACTGAGGCGATACGTAATCGGCTGATTGAGTTGATAGGAAGGATGATTGATATATTGCTCTATTTGCGTTGCGAGATCAGGACTTTGTTGATCTACATTCGCATCTCCTGCATTGGCCCAAGCAGGTACATTCCAGCTTACGATACCAGGTTGATAAGTCCTATTAGAGACTTCGTTGACTTGCTTGCCAAAAGGAGCGGAAGGGAAAGCTTCTTCTATTTCAAAAAACAGTAGTGTTGAGCCAGTATGGACAGTATCAGCCGTAAACTGTATATAGGCATCGTTGATAATCGCACCCGGCAAGATATTAGGTCGTTCAAAACGTAGGCCTATTTGCTGGCTACCATTATTGTTGATCATGCTTAAGGCGGCATTGCGCAAATCCATCTGGCCGGCAGCATTTTCTTCAACATCATTACCTCCGCTGCTGATAGGAATACATATACTGAAACTCGTGCCGACAAACAGACTGATAGGTTCAGAATAACTCACTATCCCGTCATCATCCGTAGCCACAGCTACTATTTCGTAAATACCATCTGCGGGAGCTGTCCAAGCTTGAGTCCAAGGTGCTGTCTGATCGCTTCCCACCAAGGCGCCATTGACCATAAAGTCAACCCTAACGACATTGCCATCACTATCGGTCGCATCGGCGCTGATAGTAAGGTTTTGCGGAGCAGGAATCACAGCCCCATCAGCAGGCGTAAGCAAACTTACTGTGGGCGCCTCACCTTTGATGATTTGAAAATGATCAAATACGTTTCCTGTCGTGTCTAAGAACCTAAAATCAAGCGTTCGGTCGAAGACCTCTAAAACCGAGGAACCCATACGAGACTCGCCCTGATACATGATGGGATGTCCATAAGCAGCTGGATGGGTGGTGCCAGCAGAGCCACTAACCACATATACAGTACCGAGTCCATTGCTAGGTGATTTGGCGTAAGGTCCATCGGTGGCCGGGTTCCCCGAACGCTCAGACAAGAGCATACTGTCTGTCAGAGTTTGGGAATTGCCATAGTGGCCCTCGCTGAGGAACGATCGTTCGTATCCTTGACTATGAGCACTCAAGACTAAATCTACTCCATTGGTCTCTAGTATCGGCAATACATTTTGTCTCACGGCCTGCATGACGGCGGTAGTGTCTGAGTCAAAACTACCCTTTGAGTAGGGCGAATGATGGAAAAAGACAATCGTCCAAGCCTGCGTATTGGTGGCGAGATCAGCATTTAGCCAAGTCAACATACTTCCCGAAGGGCTCAAATCACTCCCAAACACATCAAGCGACACAAAATGCACATTGCTGTAGTTATAAGAATAGTAAGCTTCACTTCCGGAGGCCATGCCACCAGCTTCTCCATTACGAGGCAGGTCAAAAATGTCATAATAAGGGCCTAGCTCAGTATTGGAATCGGTAAAGCCATTGGCAAATTCTCGCTCACCTGGACTGGTCCATAAAAGCGTTCTAGCCAGAAGCTCTTCGTACATATTTTCGAACACTGCCGTTTGATAATCGTCTTGCGTACCATCAGGATAGGCATTATCTCCTAGCATGAGGATCATATCCGTATGCTTATTGCCTAGGTAGTCATAATAGGCATCTCTTACTGCACGTGCGTCCCCATTGCCGGTACCGGCATCACCTAATACCCAAGCTCTTACCGTATCTATATTGCTTGTAGCAGGAGCAGTTTCCCAATACTGCAAGCTAGAAGCTGGAGCAACGGCTTGTCCTCCCACTCTGATTTCATAATAGTAGCGCGTATTGGGGCTTAGTCCCTCAATCGGGAAACGGTGATCCACGGCAGCACTGCTACTAATTTCACTTTGGTCGAGGTTGGCCAAGTTAGTACCATAGCGTAATTCGGTCATCTTGGTGCCTTGGGTTTGGAAACGAACAATGATACTGGTATCAGAACCCATTTGCAGATAAGGACCTCTGGCTAATGGGGGCTCCATTTTGTATTTGATGACCAATTCTGCTGCTTCAGCAGGATCACTATCAAATGAGTGAGCCGCTCTCGAACCCAATCCAGA
>JBCAWW010000954.1:0-2715 GCA_038534415.1 Bacteroidota bacterium
CCTCAACAATTCATCTTGCCCATAAAATCGATAGGCAGCTTCTGTCCTTGCGGCAGGTTTGAGTAAGTCGATTTTGTCGTAATAATGCAATGTGCGAATGCTTACCCCGGAGATCGCCGAAACTTCCTTCACGCTATATTGCTCTTGCCTAGTGTTCATCACTCAATTACTTATTTACCTACAAAGTTAGGCTATGACCTAAGGTAAGGGTCAAGTACTTTTTTAAATTTTTTGTAAAAAGGTCGCTTCCTAAGAATGAGATGCCCCCTAAATTCACTCTTCCTCCTGTCTTGACTACAGCCGGGATAAAGAGGGAGCGAAGCGATCAGACAGCCTTTTGCGGCAAAACCCAAACCAAGCAATCAACTAATAATCAGAAGTTTACTCTCTGGGCCTCCCTCTTGCTTGGCAAAATTTTTCCGGATTAGGCGTAGCAGTTTTGCGAGCTTATTGATAATTTAGATGCTACTCAATCGCCAAAGCGCGGCCGGTGCCCTAGAGAAGCGTTCCGCGCAGCGGGCCAAAACCAAAATAAGCTATCAACAAAATTGAGTAGGCCTTTGAACAAGCCCCTGTATGAGTAAACTCTCTCTCTTGACGCTGGTATTGTGCATATTTTCCATGGTGGTAGATCGGGACGCCTCCGAAGAATCTATGCTCAAAACCATCCAGGTAGCAGGGCAAACGTTCCGCGCAGCGGCTCCCCCCAGCAAGGAACAAGCCACTCAAAGTGCCAATTTGGTGAGAGGGGCTTTGATGACCACTCGCATCCAATCCTTGGCCGAGCTCAAAAGCTTGGTGAAGTTTGAATATTTTCATGCTGACACCTTGGCCAAGGTCAAATTACCACGCGAACCCATGCTACGGATTACTCATAATAGCAGTGGCAGAAGCGTCAGTAGTATTTTGAAAAAAGGGGTCAGTGAAGCAGACTTTATAGCAGCCAAGTATGGTGGGCTTTGGGAAAAGATCAAATTGGGTTTGCGCTATCCTTATTCGGCCTTGAATCGCACCCATCTCATGGAAGTATCCATTTTGGCCCGGAGGCGACCTGACCTTTTCCAAGAAGGCGATCCTGCCTTTTTTGACCTCGCGATGGCGATAGAAGCCAACATCAGCAAGGAGGATGTAGCAAGGCTAGATCCTCGCGACCTCTCCGAAAAAGGATTTCTCAATTCGTTTAATCATATCACTGCTCAAGCATTTCTCACTTCGATCTACTCAGAGCAATTTGCAGATTTTATTGCCGATGCTCACGAACGCTATCATATGCCAGAGCTAATAAGTGGACATTTTAGTCCCAAACAGCGAGAAGATATTGAAAATGGTGCGGTAGATAATTATGTCGATATCATCAATAATGAGTGGGGACAAGAACTAGGCAAAGCCCTCGCGCAAAAGCATCAAATCGATAATAAAACGCTTTGGACGCCTGGCCTCCTCGCCGCCTACCTCAATGATATGCAAACTTATTTTAGCTGGGCTTTTGGGGTAAATTTTGAGCCATTTGCAGAGACAGATCAGATGCTCATTCGCTTCTCCCACAAACTCAATCGCGTGCAGGCCAATGTGTTTAGCCTGAGCCTCAACTGATTTAAGGTTGCTGTCTTAGTTCGAGATAATAGCTTCCCGGCTGAGAAGGATTGGCGATCACTTGATATTTTTGGGCTTCTACTTCGCCCCCTTTGACTTGCCAGAGGCTAAGTTTTTGCAACCAAAGCGAATCGCCTACACTCACATGGATGAGATTGATAGGACTATAACCCGTCATATTGGCCTCTTTGAGACTGGCATCGATGAGATTGGCCTCGCTCATATCTGTGCGGCCGAGATAGGCTTGATCAAGAATCGTAGCTTGCAGATTACTTTGCCGGAGGTCGCTGCCCTTAAAGCCAACGCATTGCATATTTGCCTGCGCAAAAGAAGCATTGCTAAGGTCTGCCCATTCGATAGTAGCAGCATAAAAGTTCGCGGCCTGAAAGTTTGCGTTAGAAAATTTCGCGCCATCTAAGAGCGCATAAGCCAAACTCGCCTGCGGCAGCTTTGCCCAAGAAAAATCCACTCTTTTCAAATTGGCAGCATCCAGCTTAGCCTCCCTCAAGTTTGCGCCCCAAAAGCTACTGCCTCTGAGATCAGCCCCGCTCAAATCCGTCCCGATCAAGGAGGCATCACGAAGGCTGGCATTGCGTAAATCAATATGGCGAAGCTTCTTGCCATCCAACTGGACATTTTCTAAGACCGCCCCTGCAAAGGATACCCTTTCGCATATAAACTGAAAGGAAGTCGTATCCATCTTCATCAAAGCAAGTTCTGTCAACAAATGTCCCCTAGCTTCACTCAAACGGCTGCTGTCCTGAGTCGCGGCTATTTTTTGACTGAGAGCGGCGATGCGAGCGATGGTTTCTTGGCTGAGTTGCTGCTTCGCAGAACGCTGAATCTCCTCCTGAGCAGTTTGCAGCAAATTATTTATGAGCTGATGATTCCTATTGTTTGCCAATTCACTGATGTATCTATCTTGGCTTTGGGACAGCTCATTTTGCATAGCAGAGATCGCATCTTCAAGCTTTGTTTGCCGGAGCAGGAAAAGTAGATTGGAGATGATTAGCAAAGTAAAGCCAAGTCCCACTAACAATCTAGTACGATTGATGGCTTTCCACTTTTTAAGCAGATGCGCGAGGGCTTGACTCAGTTTTCTAATCATTGGCTTTATTAAAG
>JBCAWW010000955.1:0-2713 GCA_038534415.1 Bacteroidota bacterium
GATTGGGGCTTTTTTAGTCACGTATATTCAGTCAAATCCGACGCTTGCTCAATCTAACTTGGTCTTGCACAATATTTTTTGCCTTTTGACAATGCAACATCACAATCATGCATTCCCACAGAGCTGCTGACCATTTGTCGGCAGTTTTTATTTAGCATCAGCTCTACCAAAGATCCGACGATATACCGGTCGACGATACAAAAATTGTAGATATAATACCGGCCACAAAAAAGGATCGAGAATCACACTCGGACTATTAAAATGGATATCGTCTACTATCACCGCGTGATCGCCATGATTTTCGATGATGTGATTGTGCTTCCAACGCCCCAAAAAAAACGGCAAACGCACTCCTTCATCCGTAAACCAAGCCCTGCGATCGGTTTCCCCTTCTTGGGTAATCTCACTGATCCAGTCCTGCTTGATAAAGCCCAGCAAAGTCATCCGAAGGTGAACGGTATCGCCCTTATGTGAGCCGTCAAAACGTACCAATTCTACCTTTGCACCGGGCGGTGTCAGAGATTCGAAGAGGCTACGATCAAATTTTTTGAGCAACTCTTTATAATTGCCTTTAACCGCCGTACGGATATTGATATTCATGTCCTTATAACCATCCTGCAGCGCAGAATGTTACCAAAGCTTAATCAAGCAAGGCTATTTTTTTGACGATTTGAGTCTGATTGACCGGATCTGTCAATTTGAGTAGATAAACACCCTTGCTCAGTAGCTGCGTATTGGTGGTCCACTGCCCTACTCCATTACGCACAAATTCTACGGCAAGCTCCCGGCCCTGTAAATCCATCAGTTGGAAGCGAGTCTCAGCACTTTCTTCAAAGCTGAGAAAGCAGATCAGCTGCTTCGCAGAACGCTCATATGTCCAAGCTAAATCCTGCGCCAAATTGGGATGTGCCAGCTGCAAAGCGTCGCTATAGTGCACCGCTCCATTGAGATCGGTCAACCTAAGCCGATATTGACTCGCCTTACCCTTGAGCCAATAATCAGTAGATTCGAAGCTACAATCGGATTTACACGCGGCATCTATCCTAGGAGAAGCTAGGTATTGATAGCTTTGGCTTTCGGCATCATATTTTTGGAGGCTTTGGCTTTGCCAAACGCGAGGATCGGGTAACTGCCAGGAGATAATATTGCGTTCATTGATATTTTGGGCTTCTAAGCTAAGGACAATTGGCAGCACACAAGGAAAATCAGTAGTTCCAGTAACGCCACCTCCACAAGTGGCCATGGGCTTACTTTCGTCAATAATCTCTACACCAGCTGCCACATCGCGAGTTGCATCTAGGGTTCGTGCATCATAATTAGTACCCAATGCATAATGCATCACAGAGCCCGAAGCATTGATATGGCCGATGCCATGACTGTGCCCTAATTCATGCAAAGCAACCGTCTCAAAATCATGGTTTCCTCCTGTCGTGGCGGCAGGGCCATAGTTCCAAGTAATACCATCTGTCCCAGAACGCTTAAACACAATGTCATAGCCATTGATATACCAAGTGGTACCATCACAAGACTGATAACCGGAATAACAAACTGCCAATGTCCCCGAGGCCAAAGGACTCGCATCATTGTCAAACATGATGATATTGGGCGCAGCATTGGCATCTACCGTATTGGAAGTCGTAGTAGCGCCAGTAGTCTCTGCATTGTAAAGACTCTCGCAATTCCAAGTACTGAGCGCCCTGTTAAAGGGCGCAAGAGCGGAACTAGTCGAAAAATCTTCCCCATTATTGGCAGTATTGGTACTATATAGCATGTCATAGCCCCCGGTGCCATTATCGTCCTGTAAATTAGGACGAAAGCGATTTCCCAAATAAGAAACATTACTTAGATTATAAGTAACGGTCAGATTTGTACCCGTATATCCAAGTTCGCTGGTTGAGTTTTGTACCCCAATCAATCCCGTAGAAGCCCCTGAAGGCACACGCACCTGAATTTGAGTATTGGTCCAAGACACAATGTGATAATCAATTGCCGCGATATTTGTCGCCCCACCGTCATTGGCATTAGCAAAGTACACGAGTGAGTTAGTCCCTCCATCATAAGCATTAAAGTTGTTACCCGTAATCGTGATTACGCTATCAGTTCCGGCAGTAACGCTAGTAGGGATAAAATTGGTAAAAGTTGGCGTAGCGCGATTTTGCGTTTGGGTTCGGTGATCCATGATCGAGTAAGCCTGATATTCTCGATAAGATTGCTGTGTTTCCGTAGCAATACCCTGATAAAGCTGCCTTTCGATATCTTCATAAACATGAAAGATATCAGTCGCCTTAGCTTGTAGCTCATCATAATGCACATAGCCCTGCACTCCGCCATAAGGCATAAACTGCTCCCGATCCAATTGGCTATTATCTTTTACTCGCGCTTCTTTACAAAAGAATACTCCCACTTCTCCGATCTCCATTTTCAAGCCAGGAGCTGCCACATGCATCTCTAAGCCAATGCGTCCTCCTTCACCGATGACATCCACTTGCCTAGCACGGATTTGACCTTTAAAAAGCTTATACACTTCGATAGTATAAGCCGTGTGAATCAAGGTATGCGTCTCGTTCCAAAAGGCTTTTTTGCCAATAACCCTTCCCTCAAGGATGGTCGGAGCAGCATGGATTTTTTGTTGGAGGCTGAGTTCATAGAGCGGGGCTTGGCCATGAAGGGGAATGATCACAAAAGCTAAAAGCGCGAGAGATAGCTATCTCTC
>JBCAWW010000956.1:0-2710 GCA_038534415.1 Bacteroidota bacterium
TGTTTTCTGACAAGCTTTCTGTCATTCTGACAAGCTGACTGCCTAAAACGTCGGCTGATTCAGGATTTGGCAGGAAATGCCCCTTTGGCACATTTTTCGTTCTCGCTTGGGCATAAATTAGCATCAAAAAAAACTCAATTTAGAGACTATTGCTATGGCAGTAAGCTTGTCAGAATGACAGAAAGCTTGTCAGAAAACATGACAATTTTGACAGTTTGACCTACAACTCCTTCACCTTATCCTCCAACCAAGCCTTTTGACTGATTTTTTGTGTATGTGAGATTTCGGCCAAAAGTTTGACCTTATCCTCTGCCACCGCTTGGGCACCGCTGGCTTGCTGCCGGGAGCGTAATTGCTGAAGCTTACGCATAAAACGGATAAGCTGGATATGGACCTCCTTTTGATAAGGAGACAAAAGGCGGTTGCGCTGGAGCCAGGTGCCAAAGGTGTGCAAGACCGAACTCAAGGCATCTATATCATCTAATTCGTAGTAGATCTTGAGTAGCAGCGTCTTGGCGCCGGGATAGTAAAAGACATCTTCGAAGGCTACTTGGGTGAGGAGCCGCATCGCGGAACGATAAGATCCCCGAGCAAAATATAGCTGAGCGCGATTGTAAGCGAGGGCATTGTCTCGCTTTTCTGGTTGCACACGCGTTTCTATGTCGGAGAGAAACTGCTCTGTCCAATCAAATTGTCCCAATCGAACTCCCAAAGCAACGATATTTTTAAAATCAGCATGCCCCAGATAACCATCCGTAAAGATCAACTCTGAGGCCAACATCTGCTGATAAAGGTCAAACAGTTCGTTGAGATACTGTGTCTTGCCTTGATTGCCCTGCTTGATGCAATAGTTGCGCGCATATTGATAAAGCGTCTCTTGCTCCTCAAGGGCAAGTTGATCACTATCGGCTCGCAAAAAGCTTTTCAGACTGGTATAATGGGCAGGCTCATTTTCCTCCGTCAAACATAGCAACACATAGAAGTAGGCCTGGATCACCGGCGAATCAATATACTGAGTGTGATGCGCCTGCATATATTCGATAAAGGCCCTTTGTAGATAAGGTATGCCTTCTGTCTGCAAGATATTCTGTCGATTGACAAGCTGACAGATATTTTTGAGCATAGAGATCACATAAAAACGATCCAGCGCCTCGATCTGATTGACCAAGCTTTGATTATCTGTCCGCTTGCCTTCTCTCAAGAAATAATCATCTCTTTCCAGCTCCAACCAATGCAAGTGAAAATAATCGATTTCATTGGGCTGAGCGTTCCGCGATAAGCGGCGCAACAAACGATCACTCTCCTTTTGAAAGAGATCGTATAACTCACGCTTTTTTATGGTTTGAAGCAGATACTTTTTGCGTTCTACCGATTGGGTTTGCAGCCGCTCCCATACCCAAAAGTCTTCCAAATGCCCTGTAATATAGGATAGCAAATTGCTGATGCGGGTGTATTCGAAGGCTTCTCCAGGAAATAATTGGGCGTCTAGATTCTCCCTGCTCAGCTCGGTTTCCTCTTGAAAAAGCAGCTCGGTCAGCTCCAGCAATTTTTCGTCCGTATTATGATAGGGGGAGCGCAGAAAGCGCAAAAAGCGGTTTCGCTCAGTTTTTTTGAGCGACCGCAGCATCTGTATGAGTTTCGAGTTGTCCAATGGCTAATCAATGCAAAACGTAATTTACGCCTTGTATCGATTTATCACTTGTTTTTTCACAAAAAGAATAGGGCAAGCAACGAATTGCTTACCCTCTGTGAACGGATCATTTACCTTTACCAGGAAAAAAGTAAAATAGATCGTAGAAATGCATGTGTACCGAAAGACGGTATTCTAACCTAAGATTACAGCATTCTTGTGTGACAAAAAAAGGATTACTAAACCTTCATTAATTCCCTATAAGCCCAACTATCTAAGAAAAATTCCTTGAAGTAAAGATTGGCAATTTCTGACTTTTACGGGCTATGAGGAGGTATCATCAGGCTTACAAACAGGGAGCACGAGCCTACCCATTTAGGCAAAAAGCGCTGTTTTGAGGGAGAGAAGCGTTCTGCGAAGCAGGCACTATCATGATAAACGATAGACCGAAGGTAGTACTCCATATCGCTTGCGGAAGTTGCGGGAGAAGTTTTTTTCGGATTTGAAGCCCACAGAGTAGGATACCGCTTTGATAGAAATGCTACGATCCTTTTCTAATTGTCGTTTGGCTTCTTCGAAGCGCTGATCTTGGATAAATTGCATTGCCGTCATCCCCGTTATTGCCTTGACCTTACGATGGAGGTGCGTAACGCTCACTGCCATCTTGTCTGCGACCTGATCCAAGGTCAGGTCTACGTCCGAGATCATAGGTTGCAGGACTTGTTGCAGTTTTTCGACCCAAAGCGTATCATAATCATCTTCTTCGGGCCTGGCCAGAGGCTCATCGGCAGGTAAAAGCCCCAGTGCTCGATAAGAGATCCTTTGATGGTAGTTATCTATCAGATTATCGATGCGGGCGAGGAGTTCATCTTCGATGAACGGTTTGACCAAATAATCGTCGACCCCGATGCGTAAAAAGGAGAGCTTTTCTTTGCTTTCGCTACGGGCGGTGAGGACGATAATCGGAATAGAACGCCAAAGATGATGCTTGCGAAGGGCCTGCACCAAGGCTTTGCCATCCATCTCTGGCATCATGACATCGGTGATTATCAACTGTGGTTGGGCACCGCCTTCTAAAAA
>JBCAWW010000957.1:0-2708 GCA_038534415.1 Bacteroidota bacterium
ACCTCCTTGGTCAAAAGGTCTATTACTATTTCTTCAAAGACCACCTCATTTTTTCCCTCAAAGTTCATTCGACGATACAGAGCGATTACTCTGGCACGCAACTCCGCCAAATGAAATGGTTTTGCTAAATAATCGTCAGCTCCCAAATACAAACCGGAAAGCTTGTCATCCAATGAGTCTTTCGCCGAAATAATCAAGATCGCTGATCTGACGTTTAATTCTTTTATCTTTTTGATCAAGTCTAAGCCTGTCCCTTCGGGCAACATCAAATCCAATAAGACAATGTCATAGTTAAATGATCCAAGTTTTTCAAACGCCTCACCTAAAGAAGCCGCTTCTTCACAAATCACCTGACTATCAGATAAATACGCAATAATTTCTTTTCTTAGCCTAATCTCATCCTCGACGACCAGCACTTTCATACAGATAAAATATTTATATTTCTCTCGTATAGCCAGAGAACCCAAAAACTCCACAATACCTATAAAGTTTAACTGCTACTCTGGTGTTAAATAGGTGTTGTCCCTAAGAAAACTCGTTTTGCAGCATAGGTCTTCTTAAATCCTTTTGCCTTAGCTACCATCCCGATTCATCGGGAAGTCAGTCGCGAACCAACCCGCATTACCGCCCCTCATTCATTACGCCTTTTCTTACGACCTCTTACTTAAGTAGATAGACAGAAGTACATAGGATTAAGTACACCTAAAAACGGTCCCAAGAACTCTAAAAACTCGATTTTCAAGCGTCTTAATACTCATTACTTTTGTCTCAGTACTTAATACTGATCTCAAAATCCAATTATTGCCCTTTGAAGCAAAAATAAGCCTTCCTTCCTGATAGGCAAAACCTTGATAAACCTGAAAAAACCAGGGAGGAATCAGTACCCGGATAGCTACCGAGAAAGCAGCAATTTCAAGCGTTCCGCGAAGCGGTAAAAAAAACCAAATCCGATAAAAATTATCAGACCTGGCTTTGATGTAAAATGAATCGTTTACTGGAGCAAAATCGTCTCAATACTGCGGCTCGTACCTTGGATCACTTCTAGATGATAGAGTCCTTTGGGCAGGGCATGGAGTTGGAGCCGCGCTTCAGTTTCACCCTGCGGGGAACGCTCAGTCATGATCAATTGAGCTTGGATATCCCACAAACGGATTTGCGTGGCAGGGCCCTGCGTCCACTTGACAAATAGCTCATTTTGAGTCGGATTGGGGTAGATTTGGAGGGCCGCTTCGCGGAACGCTTGTTCGTTGCTGGTGCTGAGGCTAGCTGGAAAAATACAAGCCGTAATGCTATCCTGAAACAAATTGCTCAAGCGCTGATAAGCGGCTGTCTGGGCATCCGTCATAGGGATTGGCCCCGTCAATAGATCGACATTTTCGTAAGGATCTTGCAACAGATCATATAATTCCTCCGTGCCATTGCTAAAATGGATCAACTTAAATGTATCCTCTCGCACTGTCCAGCCCGCTTTGTCGCTACCATCATCGACCTCGGCATAGGCACAATTGCGACTCCCACTATTGGGAGTGCTCAAGCTTGAATAAAAACTAAAGCCATCGTTCACCGAAGGGGCAACAATCCCAGCAAGCTCCAAAACCGTAGGAAAAATATCTGTAACACTGACCAATGAAGGCTCACGCTCGCCTTGACGGCTGACAGTCGCACCGGATATAATCATCGGCACATGCACCCCTCCTTGATAAAGCGAACCTTTGCTTTTTTGCCCGCTATAAGGAGCCTGAATCACGCCCCTCTGGGTACCATTGTCGCCCACAAAAATAATGGTGGTATTGTCGAGCGTACTTTGAGGTATGCTATCAAGGATTCGGCCGAGTTCATAATCGAGGCTTTCGATCATGGCCAGATAATAAGGCAATGGATTGCTGTCGATATCTAAGGAATCTCCACTCAAGCCCATCTGCGTATGCATCTCGGCTGGCGGCAGATGGTAAGGTGTATGGGCGCTATTGTAGGCCAACCAACAAAACCAAGGTTGATTTTGCGCCTGTATCCAATCGATCGCAAGATTGGTCAATTTTGTAGTGGCATAGGTGGTGTCTGTGGTCTCTTGGCTGTTTTGTACCAGTGGCCAACTAAAATAATCGGGCACTCCCCCCCCCATGATACCGGCAAAATAATCGATGCCCATTTCGAGCGGATAATCAATATTACCGTTGCTAGAGCCTCCTAAGTGCCATTTACCAATCAGACTCTGTGCATAATTACCAGCGGAAGCACTATCGAGATAAGCGTGCAGGGTGGTTTCGGATTTTGCTAGGCGGCCTTGATCAGTAGGATTGAGTACGCCAGTGCGGAAGCCATATTTTCCACTCAGGATCGCAGCTCGAGTTGGCGAGCAAACAGGATTGGCCCAGACATTGTCGTAGGTGATACCACTATCTGCCAAGGCCTGAAGATGAGGCATATTGGCTTTGGTCGCCCCTGAGTTGGTAGCATAGCCAGGCATAGGATCGACCCCAATGTCGTCGACAATGATGAGTAGGATATTAGGGTTTTGGGCCTGTAGCGAAACGCTCAAGCCAAGAACAAACAAAAGAATGGATATGCGCATATGAGTAAATCTATCTGCTTTGACTGATTGAGTAGCCAAAAGATTAATATGTCGAGAAAGTTTTTAGAAAAGGAGCTTATTACTGAGATGAGATTGCACGGGTGTTTCTTTGGCTGATTTTGTAGATTTCTTCTTC
>JBCAWW010000958.1:0-2708 GCA_038534415.1 Bacteroidota bacterium
ACTTTGGTATTACTTTTAGTCTCACTTCCGAATCCTAACCCACATGCTTCATCCAAGATATTTTTCCCCCCTTGCTTTTTTACTGGCCCTTTGCTTAATGTCTTGTTATAAGACCCGCGTAAATCCCCACACCTATTATGAAGGGGAGTGGGAGATCGTCAAAGTGATCCAAGCAGATACTATTCATCAAGATCTCGGTACCATTACCCTTAGCTCAGAGATAGACGAAAGTAGCTTCAATCGCCTCAATTATAGTGATCCGACTGCGGATAGTAAAATTCTTGGACTGCGTTATATGCGCCGTAAAGAAGTAATTGCTAATGACATGTATTGGTTCCTCGACTTAGATGAAAAACGATTCTTCCTCTATGGTATCAGTCCCCTCAAGTCTTGGATTCAGGTATACACCATCCAAGAAGACGAAGCTGAGATCCGACGCAATCAAGAGATGACCCTCTTTTTAGATATTCGGGAGCCAGAGGTCAGCGGGCAAGAAACCATCATCTTGAAAAAGAGCCCATAAAACACTTGCTAGCATCCTTATTTGTTTTGATACCAGATGTGAGCCTTCTCGATCATTTCTGGTATCTTTTTTATTTGCTGCTTCGCAGAACGCTTCCCGCGTTCCACGAAGTGGGGGCATAAATAAAAGCCGCAAATAGGACAAGTTTGGAAGGCGATCTAGCTTAGGCGAGAATCATAAGATGTGTATATTGCAGCCGATGAATTACTGGCAGCAAAAATGGCCGCTCTGGCTCTTGATATTCGTGATTTTTGGTAGCGCTAGTGCCTGTAAACCCAAGCCCTCTCCTCCTTCCTCCAAGGATGCACCCATTGTAGTGGAAGAAAATACCTTTCAGCTACCCACCGAGGAGAGTGCCTCTTTGAAAGATCTCGTGCAGCCCTCTACTCAATACTTAGTAAGGGACAGTAGTCTCGTAGATTATTTCAAAATCGACGAAACGGGCATCTACTTCTTTGCGGACCCAAAAGAAACCAATCCCCTGGAAGCCGAATTTGTCATCTTTCCTGATGAGTTTGCGACGACAATGAAGATGTTTCGACATTTTCCGCTCGATAGTATGGTGAGCTTTTGCCGGGAGAAAAAGCGTTCGGCATGGCCGGATCGCTTCAAAAGATTAGCACTGCCTGCTCGCTTTTACTATAAGGAAGGAAAAATTGCACCGCTCAAAGGACTAAAGGTGGCCATCGATCCCGGTCATATGGCTGCAACGGCTGAAGTCGCGGAGATAGAAGGTAAATACATGAAAATGTACGCCAATGCTAAGCAAGGTCGCCCCGCCATACAGTTTAACGAAGCCAATCTCACCCTAGCGACTGCACACCTGGTGCGCCAACAATTAGAGGCGATGGGAGCGACGGTACTGATGACTCGTACTCAGCCGGGGGTTGGGGTAACGGGTTTGACTTGGGAAGAATGGCGGAATAGCGCTGCCTTAGAAGACAGCGTCAAAAGACTCCGTAAAGAAGGCGAAATCAGTTGGAAAAAAGCCCGATGGTGGCGCAAATCTGCAGAGGAAAAAGATATCATGAAGCGTTTTTATACGCCCATGGACTTAAGAGCGAGAGCTGAGTTGATCAATGAATTTCAGCCACACCTGACCTTAATCATCCATTACAATGTAGATTCACCCAATTGGGAGCTGCGGGATGATGATGGCTATTTCAAGCCGACAGACCAAAATTACCTGATGGCTTTCACGCCTGGTAGCTTTATGAATGGCGAATTGGCAAAGCTAGAAGACCGAGTCGCCTTCCTTCGCCAAATCATCTCAGACGATGTTGCTGAGTCGGTACGCCTCTGTGATGCCTTTGTCAAGGCTTCGGTAGCGGAGACGGGGGTGCACATTGTCAATCCAGTCTATCCACTCTCCTATTTGCATCGTGCTTGCATTTTGACAGACAAGCCTGGAGTATATGCCCGCAACCTCACCTTGACTCGTTTGATCGCTGGGCCGGTCTGCTATGGGGAGAGCCTAAATCAAGATCATCAGGAGGAGAGTCTTGCTCTCAATCGCCGTGATCTCCAAATCGAAGGAATTCATACTTCTAGTAGACTAAAAAGTGTGGCGAATGCATACGTCAAGGCAGTGCTTGAATTTGTGAAGGATTGAAAAAGTATCTATCTTCGAGCCGTTATTTTCTAGACCTTTTTATCATATAAGAATACCACCGTGGACCTAACGGAAATTTTATTTCTACTGATGATTTTCTCCCCCCTAGTGGGAGCAATCCTCATTCCGGCGCTTTCTCGAGGCGAAAATCCCGGAATGGCCCGGCACCTCGCCCTTTGGACTTCTATGGTCTCATTTGTGGTGAGTATTTGGTTGTACTTTGAGTACACAGGAGCCGTTGGCGCTGAAGGCAGTGGGGAGTTCCCCTTTTTCTTTCAGCATGACTGGATGAACTATGGAGGTCTAGACATTAATTTCACCATGGGGATGGACGGTGTATCTGTCTATCTAGTCATGTTGACTACGCTATTGTTTCCGCTTACGATCTATTTCTCTTGGGGATCGATCTCTAAACAGGAGCCTGCTTATTACTCTCTGCTTTTATTATTAGAAGTAGGGGTAGTTGGTTTCTTCCTTTCTCTGGATATGTTACTCTTTTACGTATTCTTTGAGATGGTCTTGATCCCAATGTATTTCTTGATCGGGATTTGGGGAGGCAAAGATAGAGTCTAC
>JBCAWW010000959.1:0-2706 GCA_038534415.1 Bacteroidota bacterium
ACTGATTGACGACCAGTTTGGTGGTAGCTACTGCTATATAAAGTTTGCTAATACTCGCGATCTTGAATAAGGATTGAGAATCAACAGGGATTTTGTTTTCACGATTCTTCCAACCAGCAGCATAGTGCTTAGTTTCGCCTCCTTTATTGACACAGACAATGATGCCATCGAAGCCTTTATCGAGGGCCTTTTCCACCTCTATTTCGACCGATTGATTCATCTGATTTAGGCCCAGATTACAGCCTTGATTAAAAAAGAGGAAACAAAATAGGAGAAGAGGAATTATGGGTGAGTAGATATGATTGATACTTTTCATGATTGTGTTTGTTTGAGAGTTGAGTTGAAAGACTTGGTCTCTTGTCTATTTGTGATTTTCAGACCAAAAAGAGGTCTCAGCCATTTGATCCGTCGGATCAATTCGTAAGTCGCATAACAGCCTACAAGGGTCAGTACCAATACCAAAGCGAAGGCCCACCAAGCCGAGATACCGCTAGGAAAAAGGAAATAAGAAGCAAGGTAAAGGAAGAGCATATGCAAAATATACACTGGGTAGGCAGCTTGACTGAGGTAGCTCAAAGCAGGGTGAGGGCGGTTGAGATAACGATAGCCCAATCCTAAGATCGCCAAAACCCACAGATTGGATTCAACGGCCAAGAGTGCATTGGGCGCAGCCAACTCATAATATCCCAACCGTAGCCCAAAGAGGGAGACTGCAGCTAGCAGTAAAGCCCACTTCCAGCGCCCTAAGAGTTCCCAAAAAGACGATCCGGCATATACCATCAGATAACCGAGCAAAAAGGCAATAAGCCCTAAGAGAAAGCCGTGCACCGTAGTCGCATAAAGCGTAAACATTTCGGGATTGACCCAAACCGCTTCCAATACAAAAGGAAGGATGAGCAAAATAAAACCCGCAGGATGAGACATTACTTTTTTGATAAAGCGTCCCACCGCTTTATCCTGCTGACGCCTGAGGTACAAAAACAAAGGCGTAAACAGCACCACATAGATCAGAATATTGCCCAAAAACCATAAATGTGCTGGATTGGGTACATAGACTTGATCTTGATGATAGTAATCTCGCCACAGCCAAATATGCATCGGTACAATGGTCAAGGAACCAAAGACAAAAGGGAGTAAAATTCGTTGAGCTCGTTCTTTGAGGAGTGCTAGCCAGCTGCGCTTTCGCATCGCGAAACAGACTCCCATACCAGAGACAAAAAAGAGCAAAGGAATCCGCCAAACTCCTAGTATCGACATAAATATCTCTAAAGCATCCAAAGGAGTCTCATGTCTAATAAAGCCGATGAGCGTTCCCCAAGGGCGGAATCCAATAGCTATGTGATAAAAGAGTAAGAGCCAAATAGCGATTACCCTGATCCAGTCTATGTCGTATCTTCTAGTTGTCATGCAAATCAGATTGGGAGGAGAAAAAATGGGAGATAGCTAAAAATGGTTGAGAGAATAATGGATTATTGGGCTTGGCGGATCATTTCGGCTACTTTTGGACGCGTAGCTTTTAGATAGTCGTAATCAAGCTTGAAGCCGAGGGGGCCAAGGTCTTTGCTGATCTGATCATAGGCGGACTCTACTGCCTCAAACGGTACATCGACTGACTCCAAAGCAGTAGCGCCATATTGATTGCGGACGTTTAGCTCTGCTCCCTTTGCCAATAAGGCTTCTAATATTTCGGTGCGGCAATAAAAGGCGGCTCCATGTAAGGCGGTTCCCCCATCAGCTCCCTTAAAGTTTACATCTGCTCCCGCGGCAATCAGTTGCTTAGCGACGGCTGTCTTACCAAAGGTAGTCGCAATGATAAGGGGCGAAGAACCAAAATCATCCCCAATATTGAGGTCAGTACCCGCAGCAATATGCGCCTGAACCAAGCTAAGATCTCCCAAAAAGGCTCCCTCATGTATGGAGCGTGAAGGCGCTTTGGGTGCCTCGCTTGTGCCCTCAGTTGTAGGTGAGGATGAAGTACCACAGGCCGCGAGGCAGATAAAGCAAATGATACCCAGGGTGGTACTTAGAACTAGAAAAAAATTGCGAATTAAAGTCATCTTGATTATTTGATAAAATGGATATGATTGATATGCTACAAAGGTGCAAATAGGCCTTGAAGCACACGAAACAGCCATGCTGCAAGCTTTTACACCTATGCATCACACCTATCACTTATGATGCACAGCTATCAATCAGGACGCATGGGTTGAGATCCACTTGCTGCGCAGAACGAAGAATTGCATATTGCTGGCGCGACTGATTCGCTCATCTCATGCCAGATTTTAACGCTGAAGCTGATCCTTTTTTCAACCGTTTAAATGCGGTCATAGAAGCCCATATCGGGGACGAAGCGTTCGGCGTGGCCGAACTCGCCCAAGAGATGAATATGAGTCGCTCTACTCTCCTCCGGCGAGTCAAAAGTGGGACCGGATTATCCGCGGCACTGTATATCAGAAAGCTGCGCCTCAAGCGGGCCAAAGAGATGTTGCAGGGTTCCGCGCTTACGGTTTCCGAGATTGCCTATAAGGTGGGCTTTAGTAGTAGTTCTTATTTCACCAAATGCTTTCGAGAGGAGTATGGGTATACGCCAAGCGAAGAGGGGAAGCAAGCAGAGGAACATAAGGATGAGCGTTCGCCAAAGGCTGAGGATTTAAGCCCCAATCAATTTGCAAAGAAGTGGCTTTGGGTAGGAGCAGCAGCGGTTTT
>JBCAWW010000960.1:0-2698 GCA_038534415.1 Bacteroidota bacterium
CAAGCGATCCGATCAATTTCTTGAGATTTAGATCGGTCGGGATAAGTATGGTAGGGGATGGAAGGTTCGTTGCTTGCTAACTCCTCAAAATTTTGAAAGAAGCCGGTAGATAATTGATCATTTTGGAGGGCTTCTATGATGGGCACCCCATAAGACTCTGGCTGAGACAAAAGACTATCTTCAATCAGGACCTCTTTCAGATAAAGGCTTTTTGGCTGAAGATTGACAGTATGGAAAGTATTCGCCCTCAAAGCTGTATCCAAGGATTGGTACACTATATGGGAAAATTGCATTTGACTCTGAGATTCTCCTAAATGGACAACAAAATACCCATTTGGATCACTCACAGTTTTTCCTTGGGCATGCTCAATCACCACTCCGCTCAAGGCTTCCCCACTCTCGGCATCCATTAATCTGCCCCTAAAATCGCAGTTTTCAATCTCACGACTGGATCCGATAAGATAGACTGAGCCGACTTTTTGATAGTTTAGCTGGCAGGGTGCTAAAATCGCCATTAGCGCTGATTCTAAGTCTTGATACCGAGCGCTGATGTCAACTATACATTCTGAGTACGAGCCTGCTTTGAAGCTAAATTCAAGACCGTGTTGTTCATGAAGCCAGGTTAATGCCTCGATGAAGCTCATCTGTTTTAAGCTTAGTTGTATTTGAGCGTTCCCCAGCATGGGAAAACAAAGAAGCAGGCCAATGAGTAATCGCTGATAATTCATAGTAAATAGGGCTTTTATGCTTAATGTGCGATTAAGTGAAAACGATCAGCAGTGATTTTCTTCAGGCTAAGATCGAAGACTTTACAGATTATCCGCAATGCCTCCCGAGGGGTCTCAGGCTGATCAAAGGCGGCGCTTAGGAGTTGAGGTTCTTGGGTTGAGCTTTGGTATTGTATTTCTATTGCATAGGAACGCTCAATTTCGGCCAAGACCTCAGCAATGGGGGTACGATCAAAATAAAACTGATGCTTTAACCAAGCTAAAGATTGCGTGTCTGTTCCGCTTTCTTTCTTTAGTCGCCCATCGACCAAGAATAAGCGTTCGCCAGGGGCTAAGAAAAAGGCCTCCCCGCCCCTAGCTTGACTCACTCCTACCCTGCCCGCTTGGCAGTAAACATCGTAATGCGCGCCAAAAGTATTGATTTGAAAACGAGTACCTAATACTTGAACCTGACCTGCTTGAGAAACTACTCGAAATTGCGATCCTTTCTTGACGCTGAAGAAGGCCTCTCCTTCAAATTGCACCTCTCTTGCTACGGGCCACCAAAGAGGCCTAAAACTAATCTTAGAGCCGGCTCTAAGAATCACTTGGGAGCTATCAGGCAGATAAAGCGTATCCTGTTGGGCAAGCGGTACATAGTAAGACTCACTATACTGATTTGCCGCCAAAAGACTCAGTCCCAGCAACAAAACGCTAGCGGCAATGGCCCAGAACCAGGTTTTTCGAGTGCTTGTTAATGAGCGCAGCGGAGTCCCTGCCTCTATTTTGTCGAGCAATTGATCCCAGCTTTCATCTCTACTGAGCTCAAAAGGAGGCTTTGCATGTTGCAAAAGGGCAAAATCCTCAGGCATATTTTCAGTTTTCATGCGTTTGGAGATGATTTTTGAGAAATTTTATAGCGAGATTCATCCGTTTTTCGATAGCCTTTATACTCAGATTGAGTCGAGCTGCGATTTCTTTGTAGGTAGCCCCTTCCATGCGATTCATTAAGAAAACAATGCGCTGCTTTTCAGGCATAAGGGCTAATATTCGTTCATATTGTGCCTGCAAATCTTTGAAGCTCATGCTCTGTTCAGCTTCGTTTTGACTAAAGTCTAATTTGAGGTTTTGCAGATGTAGTTGACGGACCTTTTGCTTACGTAGATGGCTGACAAATAGGTCTTTGGCGATTTTGAAGAATACTGCAGGAGTTTGCTCTGGGAAGATGCGTAATTGCTTTTGCCAGACGATCAAAAAGACTTCTTGACTGAGGTCGGTAGCGAGGGCCTGGTTCCCAGAACGATAATATAGATACGACCGCAAAGGGTCGAAATATTTGTCATAGTACTGCTTGAAATCATCTCTATTCAAGGGCTCAGTTTATTAAGGCACCGTTTGAAAATATCGTCACCCTACTTTTTAGCTTCTGTATTTATAAAAAAATATATTGTTAGCTATCGTGCTAAGCAAAAAATAAACCTATGAAACGAGTAACTGGTATTGGCGGCATCTTTTTTAAGTGTGATGATCCTGACAAGATGAAATCATGGTACAATGAGCATCTAGGGATTGAAACAGATCAATATGGAGGGGTTTTTCGCTGGAAAAGTGCCACAGAAGCAGACAAAACCTGCTATACGGCTTGGAGCCCTTTTAGCCGTAAAAGCACCTATTTCGAGCCAAGTCAAAAGGAATTCATGTTCAATTATCGAGTAGATAATTTGGAAGCCTTGCTAGCAGAACTGAAAAAGGAAGGCGTTACGGTAGTAGGGGAAATAGAAAGCTTTTCCTACGGTAAATTTGGTTGGGTTTTAGACCCTGAGGGCAACAAAATTGAGCTTTGGGAGCCCATTGATGAGGGCTTTGGCTATGATGAAGAACATGGTACAGCCTAGTTTAGGCTTGCGGTAAGAATACAATACAGAAGTGCATAGCAAGTTTTTCAAATTCTATAAAAGAAATACCCAAACCACTCCAGAGAGTTTTTGACA
>JBCAWW010000961.1:0-2685 GCA_038534415.1 Bacteroidota bacterium
CTTGGAATTCGCAGAAGTTACAGAATGGAAAAAGATTACTGCTTACTGCAAGGCTCTTCGATACTCTTTCTCTGCTGATTGATAATCTTGCTGTCTGAGAGACATCTCTCCAAGGTAATAATGATAAGTGCACTCTTGCCTTCGTTCACTAAAGTGAGAAACCGCTTTCAGAGATTTTCGCTGCTCTAGCCAGCTTTTAGCTTCGCTAAACTCACTACGTCTTAAATAAATGGCAGCAATATATGTCAAAGCTCTAAACTTTGCATCTGAATCAGACGAAAACGCAAGCTCAAAAGCGTTTTTGAAGAGTAACAAGGCTTCCCCCTCTTCATCGGTCTCATCTATATGCGCAATAGTTTGCCCCTTCGAGAACATAGCTTCAGACAAAGCAGCTTTATCATTTCGCTGCTCAGCCATGTGGTAGAGCGCTTCCATCCAGGCTTGCCGCTCATCCCAATGGCCTCTAAACAGGGTGTATCCTCTAAGTCCTTTCCACAGACCTAAAAAATCATCATAGGCATCTACTTCAACACACCAATTTACAAGCGATCGCACATTTTGCCATTCTGTTTCAAGCACGCCATAGTCCTGCCAATCAAACCAGTCATCAAAGAATGGCGTTACAAGCTTCAGGTACCACTTCACCAAGCGTTCTTGAGCAGCGTGCTTAAATGAAGGAGTTTGCTCAAGCCCAGCCCGTACAAAGTCTTGAGTGAAAGCATGCATTGAATAGTAAAGAGAGTCGAGCTTGTTGACTAGCGATAGCCTGTAAAGACTCGCAAATTCTTGATCGATATTTGCTTCATCATCTGGTAAGTCAGCAACGTAGGCTGCCGCTTCGATTGAAAACTTCTCTGCAAATAGGGCGGCAGCCATAAGTAACTTATGGGCAGATTTATTTTGTAGCTGCGCCAAGGAGGCTTCAACGCAGTACTGAGCGATCTCGCTAGGTGGCTGGTTTGCTTGCGATCGCTTTAATACCGGTAAATGCCTGTGGACCGATAAATAGCCCACGCTGTAGGACATGGCAAGAGGTAGCCCGCCACTAAGCGCATAGATTTCTTGAATTTGCGAAAATTCTAAGGACACCAGCTTCTTTCGGGCCTGATGTGCAATCAGCGCAAATCCGGGCTCAGCCGCCAGATAGTCAAGCTCAATCATCTTGCCCACCCCAAAACGGGTTCGGCTCGTCAAGATCACCTTCACAGTTTGAGGAAGCGTCCTAACAAAAGCCAGCAGGCGATTTGGGCTTTCCGCCGTTTCCAGATTGTCCAAAATCAGCAGCGTCCGGTATCCCTTCAAAATACTGTAGACATACTCAATCTGACCATCAAGCGCGAAGGGCGCACCCTCTAGGCAATCCACCGTTCTCAAAATTTCGCGGATAATATCTTTGAGCGTGCGGTCAGTTTGCCATCTCTCCGATAGGTAGGGACCCAAAAATTCCTTAGGCTGAGCAGAGACAAAAATAATCACATCAAAAGTAGGCAGCTTTGAAGCACTATCGTTGTCTTGCCGCATAGCCGCCAAACAACGGTGAGCAGCCTCCAGTGCCAAAGTCGTCTTCCCGATGCCACCAGGCCCCACAATACTGACAATATCATCGGCATCTGGCCGCGCCAAAGCCAAGAGCAGCTCAGTCAGCACAGACTGTGTTTCAACAAAGTGACTGTCTGGCCGTAGGGTAAGATTATGCAGCAGATGAGTCCGACTCTTCTGTACAGCCTGAATCAAAATCGGGTCTAGCGGTGGAGAAGCAGATACAGAATTGCCACTTTGCTTAGACTTGTACTTCGTCCAGACTTGGTCAAACTTACTGAGATTTCTATCTGGAGAAGTATGCCAAAGCTTCAGCGTAAAGTCCCAGATATCTGACCCCTGCGTTTTAACCCGATTATCCTCCAGTATCCCTAGCTTTTTTTGAAGAACCAATAGCACCTCTCGAACATGGTCTTTCGAGACCTTAACGCCTGATTCACTCGCGATCAGGTCTGCTAAGTAAGGAAGCTTTGTTTTGACAACGAGCTTTGGACAGGCCGTCTGTTCGTCGATCCACCGATACTCAAATATCTCCGTCGAGTAGTCTGCTGCAGTGACCCCTAGTTCAACCCGCTCCAGTATCTTTTTTAACAGAATACGAATACGTGCTTTAACTTTTGGGCTTGTGCTGAGTCTTGGCATGCGCAAACAGAACGAATTGAAGAGCAACTTTGGGGAATTCCCAAATCAAAAAAAGTACTTCCATTGATTTTCCTTAATCCTACAGGCTTTTCAGGCAATCAACCACGGATTTGCTTTGGGAATATCAGCAAATCTACTATGTAAAACAGCTTGTGAGCAGCTCGAAAAACGGATTTGAAGACAGATGTTACGCTCAGTTCATTTAGAGAGAGCTCACCAATTTGTGCTGCTTCATGATGTATGGATATGTATTTATTCATCACAGTTCATGGACAAATAAGGGTCAATATATGAAAGAGAAAGAAAGCAACAGCGAGGTTTATTTACAAGTGGATTTTTGTTCTTCTGACACGACGCAAGCACTCAAAAAAATAGAGCTTTTGGGAATACCAGGTGAACGGTCAGAAGATGGGGGGTACATCGTTAATGAGAAGGTTAACCGCTTCTTTGAGGAGCTGATAGCAAAGGAGTTGTTTAGAGAAAGCGCCAAACTCAATCAGTTCC
>JBCAWW010000962.1:0-2682 GCA_038534415.1 Bacteroidota bacterium
ACCTAATTGAAATCCGGATCCCACTACAAAGCCAATCCAAACAGACTACTAAAACTACAATCTCTAACTCATGAAAATAGCGCTAGTTGACGACCACAAACTCTTTAGGAAAGGGATGAAAGCCCTTTTAGAAGAAATTGAAGGTATCGAGGTAATATTTGAAGCAGCAAATGGACAAGAATTATTAGACCATATGGCAGAACAACAAGCGGAGATTATTCTGCTTGACCTTGAGATGCCCGTTATGGATGGCGTTACGGTATTGCCCAAGATACAGTCAGGCTATCCCGATACAAAGGTCTTAATCCTTTCGATGCACCAAGATGATCAGTTTATCGTCCATCTCTTGGAGCAAGGAGCCCATGGCTATTTACTCAAGGATACGGAGTTAGAGGAATTGGAAGATGCGCTCGAATCCGTAAAAGAAAATGGCTTTTACTTCAATGACCGTACTTCAAGAGCGATGCTTTCGCGTTTGACTCGTCGCCAAAAAATCAAACCTACTTTTGGCCACGTTGAGCCGCTCTCTGAGCGCGAGACGGAAGTACTCAAACTGATCTGCGAAGAGTTTACGACTTCTGAGATTGCGGATAAGTTGTTTCTTAGCCCTCGTACTATTGAAGGTTATCGCAATCGCTTGCTCGAAAAAACAGGCGCCAAAAATACTGCTGGCCTTGTCGTTTTTGCCGCAAGACAAGGCTACCTCGACAAAATGTAAGAATCATAAATATTGAAAAAGCCTGATTGATAAGTGCTCTTATCAATCAGGCTTTTTGCATGAGGGAAGCGTTCTGCGAAGCAGCTAAAGTAGATAGAAGTAAGTATATCGTAGCCAGACAAACTAGTAGCCAGACAAACAGGGCTAATGATGAGTGATTTTTGAAAGTCTTTGCACGCAATGCTTTTGGCTGAATCCTAATCGACTTCTCTCTATCTGCCGATATAAGTCTCCGGCCGTAGACTGCGAAGTTCGGTTTTGACCTCTTCACTGACATCGAGGCCTTCTACGAAAGCGGCTAGACTCTTCTCGTTGATCCCAGCATTGCCACGCGTAAGGTCGCGGAGGGTCTCATATGGATTGGGGTATGCCTCGCGTCTGAGTATCGTTTGGATCGCCTCGGCGAGAACGGCCCAGTTCTTATCTAAGTCAGCTTGAAAGGCTGCTTCATTGACGAGCAATTTGCCTAGGCCTTTGAGAAGGGAGCCTTGGGCAAGGTAGGCATAGCCTAAGGCTACCCCAACGTTGCGGAGCACAGTAGAATCGGTTAGGTCTCGCTGCAAACGAGAAATTGGTAGTTTGCGACTTAAAAACTCAAATAGGGCAGTAGATAGGCCACAGTTGCCCTCTGCATTTTCAAAATCGATAGGATTGACTTTATGCGGCATAGCCGAAGAGCCCACTTCTCCCGCTTTGACTTTTTGCTTAAAATAATCCTGCGAGATATAGATCCACATATCTTGGCAAAGATCAATGACTATAGTATTGATCCGTCGCAGGCAATCAAATATGCGCGCTAAACCATCATAATGCTCGATTTGTGTCGTGGGAAACGAGCGGTGCAAGCCTAGGTACTCATGGACAAAGTGCTTGGCAAACTGATGCCAATCTGTATCTGGGTAAGCGATAAAGTGAGCGTTGAGGTTACCGGTAGCTCCCCCAAACTTGGCGGGATAGGGCAAAGACTTGAGTTCGTCTACTTGCGTTTGCAGTCTCACTACATATACCTCAATCTCTTTGCCTAGATTGGTGGGAGATGCGGCTTGTCCGTGGGTACGTGCGAGCATGGGGATCGATTTCCAGCGTTCGGCGTAGCCGGTCAAAACGCTAATGATCTCCTCGATACGGACTAGGTACACCTGCTGAATGGCGTCCCGAATCATCATCGGGTTAGCGGTATTGTTGATGTCTTGGGAGGTGAGGCCAAAGTGGACAAATTCTTTGTTTTGGACCAGATTACTGCGGCCCTCTGTTTCAATTTTTTCTTTGATGAGATATTCGACCGCTTTGACATCGTGATTGGTGATGGCTTCGATCTCCTTTACTCTTTGCGCATCGGTATCTTGAAAATCAAGGTAGAGGGAGCGCAAAAATGTCTGATCTGAGGCGCTGAGGGCTTGTAATGGTCTAGGGGCTTGCTCATGCAAAGCAATGAGGTATTCTACTTCCACCCAAACGCGGTAGCGAATCAAGGCAGCTTCACTAAAAAAAGGAGATAGAGCCGCCAATTTTGACTGGTAGCGCCCGTCTAAGGGACTAAGGGCATGGAGAGAGTTGAGAGACATGATATTGCTTTGCGAAAAGCTGCAAAGATAAGGGCTAGTCTGCAGAAATGGTAGGCGTAGTGGCAACGCTGTCCTCAATAAATCGTAGGGAAGAGGAGATCATGTCAATCCATTTTATCTTGTCACAATAGGTGTCATATGGCATCCATATAACCAGCTGATAGAAATAATCTTCGTTTTCGCAGACTGAGATTCTATAAAATAAGTCCATCTGGGCAAGGTTTTTGCCAGAAGTATAGTAATCTCCGTACTGAATGTGGATGCCATGAGGATTGGTAAACTCTGCGGAGGCGATTTGACGTACTGAATCGATATGCTCAAAGGCGCTCCTTTGGAGGTGGTCAAAATAGCCACCGAGCTTGAGCTGCTTTCGTTTTATCTCACCAAGATTTTCTTTTG
>JBCAWW010000963.1:0-2677 GCA_038534415.1 Bacteroidota bacterium
CCATAAAGATTGGTATTGACAATATCACCTGTCAATAAAGTCTGCTGTTGTTGATTTTGATCCGGATTGGGACGGTAGCGCTTTGGAAGACGTCAAACCTTTGGCGACCAATTTGCCGCTTACCATGACCTGGTACCGAGAGAGCAGCAATTTTAGTCCGGGTCGGCTCGATTATATCGTTTATTCGGGCTCTGTCTTGAGCTTGGCCAATAGCTATTCCCTTTTTACCCCTGCCCTTAGCGCAAGCGAATTAGCGGCTAACAACCTCCAAAGCAATGATGCGATTATCGCCTCTGATCATTTGCCTTTGGTAGCAGATTTTGACTTTGGTGGGTCTACCGCCATCGATTCAGAGGATGCCACCCTCAAGCTAAGGATCTCGCCTAATCCCATAAATGGTCCCGCTACCCTAGCTTACAGCCTCTCCCAAAGTAGTCCTGTAGAGATAAATATCTTTGATGCAGCTGGAAAAAAGGTATTTAGTCAGCATATTGAGTCAAGCGGCCTGGGAGACTTCAAACTAGCCTTGGACACTCAAGCCTTTGCCGCTGGCATCTACTACTGCCAATTGCTGACTGACTTTGGCCGGAGTACTGTCAAGTTTAGAGTTGACCAACAATAGCATAATGAAGGAAGCATATTTACCGATCCTTTGGGGAGTATTTTGTTTACTCCTTGGCTGTCAAACGGCCTCAAAAGAGAGAAGCGTTCTCGGAGAGAAAACACCTCAAAGTCTTGTCGCCTTGTTTAAGGAATGGAGAGCTTTTGAAAAGCCTCCTCTACTAGATGGAGCGCCCGATTATACAGCGGCCACATTTACAAAACGATGGCCGACATTTACGCAACTAAGGGATCGCTTGCATGCGATGGATACCACGGGCTGGTCGGTCGCAGATAGGGTTGATTATCATATCGTTTGGGCAGAAATGAATGGGTATGATTTCAATCATCGAGTCCTCAAGCCCTGGGAGCGAGATCCGGCTTATTACAAATCGCTCTGGACAAGCCGCAGCGATGTGCCAGCCCATGAAGGACCGACTCATCATATGACCACCGAAATCTGGACCTATGACTTTCCATTGAGTCCCGCCGAACGCAGTAGACTCCTCAACGATCTCAAAGTGATCCCCGCGCTCAACAAACAAGCGGAACAAAATCTCAGCGGCAATGCTAAAGACTTGTGGATCACAGGCATAAGGGATATCAGGACACAAAGCCAAAACCTCAAAGCGATATTCCAGCAAGCAGGCGTAGCAGAGGACGAAGAATTAGGCAAAAGCATTGAAACAGCCATTGCCTCAACTGAGGCTTTTGTGGAGTGGCTGGAAAAAGAAGCTGACTCGAAAAGCGGCCCTTCTGGCATAGGCAAAGAAAACTATACTTGGTACCTACAAAACGTTCACCTCGTACCCTTGAGTTGGGAAGATGAGGTCATGATTTTGAAGCGTGAATTGGCTAGGGCTTGGTCTGCTCTGAAGCTGGAAGAACACCGTAATCGTGAGCTTCCTCCTCTCCAATCGGTAGAATCACCCGAAACCTATGATGCTTTAGCGGAGGCTTCGGCCCAGAGCTTGATGACATTTTTGGAGGAAGAGGATATCGTTACGGTGGCGGATTATTTTGAGCCCGCGCTGCGCCAACACTTAGGTCAATTTGTCCCCAAGGAAACGCGTAACTTCTTTTGGATTACGGCTCATCATGATCCTAGGCCGCTTTATTCTCACTTTTATCATTGGTTTGAGCTCGCCCGTATGGACAATACCCCTCATCAGCGAGAAATACGACGAGCGCCACTTTTGTACAATATTTTTGATTCCCGCAATGAAGGGGTTGCCACTGCCGTAGAGGAGATGTTTATGCAAGCGGGGCTCTATGATGACAATCCCCGCGTACGCGAGATCGTCTACATCATGATCGCCCAACGCGCTGCTAGAGGCTTAGGCTCCCTCTACGCTCATGCCAATGAAATGACGATGGAGGAGGCCGGAGGCATCCACTCTGAGTATACGCCTCGTGGCTGGATGAAGACCGAAAAAGAATTGCTCATTTTTGAGCAACACCTCTATCTCCGTCAGCCCGGCTATGGCACTAGCTATATCACTGGCAAATATTTGATGGAGCAGACTTTGGCTGACTTCGGCAGAACGCAAGAACGTAAAGGCGAGCCTTTTGAACTGAAGCACTTTTTTGATCAGCTAAACGCGATTGGCAATATCCCGATGGATTTGGGGAGATGGGAGATGACGGGGGTGCAGGAGACTTATTAGGGTACTTTTTTGGGGTTTTACTCCTGAAAGCTTTCGGGACGCGGAACGCTTCTCATGAGGGGGGGGAATCGTTCTGCGAAGCTGGGAAAAGGAAAATTCACTCTCCTACTCTCTGGAAATGAAAAGATTTAGAAAAAAATCTTCTAAATCAATAGGTTCGGTTACTTGGTCAAGGATAACAATTTTCTTGAGCGCGAATAGGTTCCACAACTACACAAAGTAAACTTTTTGACAGTAGCTTGTTATATTTATATAAACTATATCAATTGCTTTTTAGTTGGTCTTGTTAAAAGCCCCCACTTATATGCTCAAGTTCAAAATTCCTTTAGAAATAAGAGAACGAGTAATACAAAAATTTAAAGATGCAGGCCTACTCGAAGGGAGAAAACGACCAATACGTCGAAAAGCCG
>JBCAWW010000964.1:0-2670 GCA_038534415.1 Bacteroidota bacterium
AAGGTGGCTAATGCCTTTACTCTCCATCATATGCTCTTCTTCAGCGACAATCAATACCTCTTGCATTTGAACGTCAATCGCTCGTAAAGAAATGGAGAGGTTTTCGACCTCTGTTTCAGGAGTAATCTTAAGGTATTTGGTTTGATATCCGAGGTACTTCACGATTAAGGTTACCGTATCTACTGGCACATCTCTAATCGTAAAATACCCGTCATCGTTGGTATTCCCTCCTATCCTAGTGCCTTGCACGATTACACTCGCATGCGGCAAGCTCTCACCGCTGCGTTCGTCATCGACGCGTCCCCTGATGATAAAACCAAAACGCGTAGCCGAGTAAATGGTAGGGACATATTCGACTCTTTCAAAGAGTTTGACCTTATTTCCCTCAATCGAAAAGCCAATTTCGGTTTCTCGCAGGATCACCTCCATCGCTTGGTCTAAAGGCAAGCGATTGATAGTCACTTCCTTGATCATCACTCCTTCGATTAGGCTTTTTTCATACTCAAAGACCAAGTCATACTCGTACTTGAGTTCAATCAATACGATCTTGAGTGCTTTATTTTTGAAATATTTATTGACTTTTGGCAAATCTTGGGCTGCCAAAGAACCCGAAAAAATAAGCAATAAGCATAGTAGGCGACTTGCATATGCAAGCCACATAGTGGTTGGTTTCATTCCGAATTACGTGTTAAGTGAGTACAATACCCACACCTTGGTCGCTAGGGGTAATTCCCCAAAAGAACTAACTAGTTAATCGTTTAGACCGGATTGCTTAGATGATTATTCCCTTAATAAACTTTTGTTCTGCTTTTTTTTAAAACAAAAAAAATGCGGGACCGAAATTCGGTCCCGCATGCCTATTAAATTCATCAAAATAGCCAGGGAATGCGCACTTAGACCATCATAGAGGCCGTTTCTTCGCGCAAAAATAGTCCTTCAAAGTCTATGTCTTGTAAAATCGCATAGCGACCAACATTTAACTCTTGCCATTTGCCAATGTTGATTTGAAGGTTACGCGCTCTAGTACGAGGCTTGCCACCCAAGGCTAGGCTCAATATTTTTAGCAATACTTTGCAATGCTCATACTTGGACATTGTTGTCTTACGCAGTTGACGCTGCAGACTAAGAATCAGCTGATTGGCTAGATCAAAATCTTCCATCATCACATAAGAGAGTGCGAGGAAAAACTTGGCCTCTAGATCCATATGCCCATGCTTACGCAAGTTTACATCATTGCGCATATTGTAAAGGATACGCGCTGACTTTTTGTAATTGCGATTCGCAAAGTGCGCATTCGCTTGGAACATGTGGAAACTTACGTAGAAAGAAATACGGTAAGGTTCTACTTCAATCCCTTCAATGTAGCCCTCTACATCCTTGATCATCTGCTCTACCGTATTGGTACGGAGGTGATAACGCAGCTTATAATTGAGGAAGAGGGAAGTATTGGCATTGAAATGGTAGCGAGTCATCAACTCCTCGATCTTATAATCTAGAATCTCGAAGTAAATTTTCGCCTTATCACGGATATTGTTGTTTTCGTAATAAACAAAACGCAAGAAGTTGAAGAGAATGTTGATGTTGAGATAGAAGGAATCTTCCTTATACTCACTCAAAATTTCAATTGACTTCTCAAACATCTGATCAATCTCTTCGATCTCGCAGCGGATAGTACCCGGGATTTCGATGAAGAGTTTTGCATAGATGTGGATGATACACTTAAATATGTATAAGCGATGCGATTCATAGAGATTATTGAGATTGTCAATTTTCTCCATGATACGGATCATATCTGCATGATCCTTATCCTTACGATTGAGGAAATAGCTATCAAAAGCGCGGAAAAACTGTACCACGAGGTCTACAGCTTTATCCATAGCTACAGTATAGGCTACCTGCTGATTGTATCGACTTTGGTAGTAGGTATGATTATCGTCAAAGGCATGCAGATTTTGCAACTCCTTATAAACGATCATCAATCCAAAGGGAAAGTCAAACTTCAACAGTTCTTTTTCTAGTTTGCGGAGGGCTGCAACCGAGATTTCACGAGGGTTGTTAAATACCAAGTCATTGACATTTAACACCTTGCGCATTACGTGCAGGTTCTTATCTCCGAGGCGATTGAGGAGATAGGTCTCAATCTTTTGATTTAGACGGGACTTCAATACGTAAAAAGCAGAAGCGGTAATATCCTGCTCTTCTAAAAAGTCTTTGTCGGGGGTAATGGGATTTTCACGGATGATCCGCAAAAAGGAAGCACTCTTATCAGCCTTGTTGGCGATAAAATTGCTGTGAATTTCGTCAAATTCTACTTCGGTGAGCTGGCTAATGATTTTATAAAGGTCCATAACTCCTATTATTGGCTACAATGATTAATTCTGTTTTAAATAACAGGCCAGCGAAAACGCTGAAAATTACAATCAAGTGCAAGGAAGGAATCAAAAAAAGTGACCGGTTTTTAAGAATTACTAGCAGATTTCAATTTTGAGGTGTGCGATTTTGATTTTCTGATAGCTAGTTTCAGTTTTTAGGGCAACACTTTTGTAATTCTATTGTGCAATATTGGTTTTTTACCCCCTCAATCAAAATTTTCTCACAGGATTTTTTAGTATTTCAAAGTAATATTTGTAATAAATTCTCCTTTTTGCGCTAAAATCACTAGCCTAAATG
>JBCAWW010000965.1:0-2654 GCA_038534415.1 Bacteroidota bacterium
GCCAAGGATGGTTATCACGATGCAAAAATTGCATTAGCCACAGATTTTCATGCCCTTGGGAATGTCTATCTGTGGCTAATGCAATTTTTGCATCGTGATAACCATCCTTGGCTTTATTGATCGAAACAATCTTGCCAACCATATATCCTGCCGGAAATACCGAACGATATCCTGAAGAGAGTACCCAATCCCCTTCAAAGATCTCTACCGTTTCAGGGATATAGGTCAAATTTGCGCGAAAGGGATCTCCTCCTTCCCATTCATAGATACCCACATGCCCACTCGAGGCGGACTCGTTGGGTCTAACCACCTTTACCAAGAAGCGAGAACTAACGTTCAAGGCACTGATCACCAAACTATAGCGAGGGCGGGTCTTGATCACATTTCCCACAATCCCTTGGGGAGAGACGACTCCCATCCCTTCCTGCACCCCATTGTCACTGCCTTTATCGAGCGTGATATAGTTGTAATTGAGGTTAGTTGAGTTACGAATTACCCGCGCCGGGAAATATTGAAATTTTTCATTGAGGCCAGCCGTATCAGTCGCAAAATAGCTGATAGAATCTTTGGCCAACATTCCTTCGTAGCGATCGAGCTTCAATCTTAACCCTTGTAGCTCTTGGCTGAGGGCAATGTTTTTCTGAATGAGGGTATCGTTTTGGCTTTTCAGATTGAAAAATCCCCAAATCTTCGAAGTCGATTCATTGATCCGCCCACTTAGTTCCAAAGCGGCATCTCCTACTTGATGCCGTTGGTAATCATTATTACGGACAATAAAAAGTAGGGCCAGTCCTTCTAGTAATAGAAAAACCAGCAGGTTTCGGTAAGACGATAAAAGCGTAAACAGCCGAAACATGGATTATAGAATTGTTGAGTTTTTGAATTGTAGATTACCCGAACCATTGAATCTGAAAGCAAATCTGATTCAAAAATTCAATCGATCAACAATTCAACTATTCTAGCTCAAATAATGGGCTTAGCTCATGAGATATTTAAACTCATCGAGCGTCTTGAGAGAGATACCAGTACCACGAACAACCGCCTTGAGGGGATCTTCTGCTACGTGTATAGGCAACTTGGTCTTTTCAGCTAAGCGAATGTCTAGCCCTCTCAGAGAAGCGCCACCACCTGTGAGGTGAATGCCTCTTTCATAGATATCGGCAGAAAGCTCTGGAGGAGTGTTCTCAAGCGCCTTGAGGATCGCATCTTCTATCTTGGTGATAGATTTATTGAGGGCATGCGCCACTTCACGGTAAGAGACAGAAATAGTCTTAGGAATTCCTGTCATAAGATCCTTACCACGTATCTCTAGATTTTCTGGTGGATTGTCAAGCTCTGGCAGAGCAGCTCCTACTTCGATTTTGATACGTTCAGCGCTACGCTCACCGATGAGCATATTGTGCTGCTTACGCATATAGTCGAGGATGTCATCGTTAAATTCGTCTCCTGCGATACGAATACTTTGGTCAGTAACAATACCGGAAAGCGCGATAACGGCAATCTCAGTAGTACCCCCTCCGATATCAACGATCATGTGGCCAGTAGGCTCCTTGACGTTGAGGCCAATCCCGATGGCCGCCGCCATGGGCTCAGCAATCAAGTACACCTCTTTTGCTCCTGCTTGCTCGGCGGAATCTTTTACCGCACGCTTTTCAACTTCAGTGATACCACTTGGGATACAAATCACCATGCGATAGCTAGTAGAAAAAAAGCGACGCTTATTGGTGATCATTTTGATCATCCCACGGATCATATGTTCTGCAACGGTAAAGTCGGCAATTACTCCATCACGCAATGGTCTCACAGTGCGGTAATTGTCGTGCGTCTTTTCGTGCATTTGCTGGGCTTCGGTACCAATGGCGATAACCTTACCCGTCATTCTATCTACTGCAACAATGGAGGGCTGATCAACTACGACGTCATCATTATACATGATAAGTGTGTTGGCAGTTCCAAGGTCAATTGCTATATCTGTTGTGAAAAAATCAAATAATCCCATTCTTGGTAATATACTATTTCCGGCCCCTCTCTAACTTACTCATTTCAATTTGCTTGAAATTTTAATGCTTAAAGTGCCTGATGCCTGTGAAAATTAAGCACATATCGTGAGTTTCACAAAAATTAATCGTTTCCTCATCACGAATTGAACCACCTGGCTCAACCACGATGCTAATTCCCTTAGAGTGAGCGAGTTCGACGGAGTCAGCGAAAGGAAAAAATGCATCCGAAGCAAGCACCGAATTTTGCAAGTCGAAGCCTTTTTCTTCGGCTTTCAAAATCGCGTGTTTCATCGCATCAATCCGTGAAGTTTGCCCCATCCCACTACCGATCAATTGACCATTTTTGACGATGGCAATTGCATTCGATTTTAAGTGCTTGCAGACAGTTTCACCAAAGATTACATCTTGTGATTCTTGGCTCGTCGGTTTGCGAGAAGACTTAATTTCAAAATGAGATTCGTCGATCTTTTTCTGATCCTTATCCTGCACCAAATAGCCGTTTACGACCGTTTTCACGATATGAGCAGGCTGATGATTGGCGATGCGTTTGAGGAGAATACGCTTCTTCTTCTTTTGTAGTATTTCTAAGGCCTCAGGCGTAAAGTCTTTAGCGATTAGCACCTCAAAAAAGAGCTTACTCATATCTTCCGCAAC
>JBCAWW010000966.1:0-2644 GCA_038534415.1 Bacteroidota bacterium
AGTCCAAGTTTCTCAACTTGATCGCTCTCAAGAGCAATATTATACATACTGCTAACAACAATACAGACAAGCCTGTGGCCATGGCTTACTAGTTGGTTAATAGTGCTAGGGGGACGGTTTTGATAAAATAGAAAATTTTATCAGCCCATACTACTTATCTAGTCAGAACAGACAATCAAGTTACTTGATTGGTTCAAACATAAAGGACAAGTAGCCCCAAAACCTTACTAGCCAGGCACAGCCTCTCAGTCTAAAACTTAGCCGTAAAACCAAGGCTCGGCAAAAATGGTAATTGGTAAACAGGCTCAAAAGCCACGCGATCGAAAAAGAAGATGTTGTTTCTGTTGTACAAATTGATTGCGTTTAGGCTCAGTTCTAACAATACTTTATTGCGAACTAACCAGCGTCGTTTGGCGGCAAAGTCCAAACGATGATAATAGGGCAAGCGACCGGCATTGATTTCGTCCGCAAGTAAGAGCCCGAGTTGACCGTTTTGCGTAGCAATATCGGTCTGGGCCCCGTCTTCAAAGAAATTGAGTTTTTCAAAGTATCCCTGTGTTTGCGTAAAAGGAAAACCGGAACCTAAACTCCATCTCATACTCACCTCCCATTTACGGGCTGAAAACTTAGGCCTGACCAAACGATTGCGATCATCCATGATAGTAAAGGGATCGCTCTGATAGGCTGCCACCACATTGACGGTATGGCGGCGATCGTAGATGGGATTATACTCCCTAGGTTCGGCCTGATCCAAACGATCTGTACGTATCACCTGCGCCAAGCCATAATTGGTATAGGCGTAGATGTTTTTGGTTCGATACTTTAGGATGAGGTCTACCCCTCGGGCAACGCCTGTCTCTGTGATGAAGTTGGGATCTTCCGGAAAGATCTTTTCCCGGTTGATATTGGTGAGCTGGGTAAAGTTCTTGTACCAGCCTTCTACATTGGTTGTCAGATTATCGACCAGCTCTATCTCGACTCCTGTTAGCAAATGCCAAGAGGTCTGAAGAGTAGAGTTTTTGATTTGATTTTGTAATTGGCTCGGCGATGACAAAAAGCCTTGAAATAGATTGACTACGTCTCGATCCGAGACCGCAGCCATCAAGTTTTGTGAATAAGTACCTGCAGCAAAGCTCAGGCTAAGTCCGGTGAAATTGAGTTTACCCCTAATACGAGGCTCCAATCTCATCGTACGCTGATTGTTGTAATAGTGAAGGTGCACACTAGGCTCTAAAACAGCACGCTGAAAGTTTTTGCCACCAGCTCTCTCTTCCTGAAATACCTTCTTATAATTGGCATACATGGCCGCTTCCGAATTGGAAGAAATCTGCTCCGTGATAAAGCCAAAGGAGTTGGTAAAGGTATAGTCAGTGCTAAAACCTAAAAACTGAGTACCAAAATTAAACTCATCGACGGAGTTAAAGATATAACCTACTTCTAGTCCTCCACTAAATCCATTGATGCTACTCCGACGAGGAAAAGTCTCTGTTTGCGAACGCAAAGAAGTATTGTACTGCGAATAAGAAAAGAAGCCCGAGATAATCGCTCCCGCACCTGAAGGTAGGGTTTGAAAATTGCCGCCTCCACCGATCGACTCCCAACCGATATCAGCCGGAAATTCCAAATTGACATTATCCGTTTGACGGAAGGCAAAGAGATTGGCAAAGTTGATCCCATCTGTCATCGTGACCTTACCAAACAAATCCAAGAAGTTGTAAGGCAGGCCCTCCCCTTCATTGATATAAGGATAAACGGCTTGACCAGTACGGTCGATATAGTTGTTACGAGCGGAAACCAAATAGCTTACTCCCGCTCCGGCAGTTTTTCCTTTGATCAAAGGCCCCTCCAACATTGCTGAGGAAGAAAAGGGGTTTAAATTTAGTTTGCCCTTAGTCTCTTTGAGTGAGCCGTTACGTGTTTTGATGTCTATCACCGAACTAATGCGTCCGCCAAATTCTCCGGGAGGCGCTGCAGAATAGACATCTATAGAACGGACATAATCAGGGTCAAATACGCTAAAGAGTCCAATAGAGTGAAAAGGGCTATAGATCACACTTCCATCTAGCAAAACCATATTTTGGATAGGCGTTCCCCCTCGGATATACAGCTGTCCCCCTTGGTCTCCGGTAAATACAACTCCTGGCAGTACTTGCAAAAACTGCGCGAGGTCAGGCGCGCCAACAGAAGGCAGAAGGTCAATCTCTTGCGGGTCGATACGTGTAAGCCCGGTTTCGACTTCGGTTTTATTGATCTTTCCGGTTTGCTGACCGACAATGGTTACTTCATCAGTGAAGACCATCCGTTCCAACAAAACAAATTTTTGTGTGATAGTTGTAGCTAATGGCAAGTCTATCGTTAGGAAGGTCGTATCATAACCATAATAGTATGCTATTACCTCATAAGTCCCCGCTGGCAATTTGGGGATACTATAAATCCCCTCAGAGTTGGTATAAGCACCCGCTTTAATCTTAGGGATAAAGATAACAGCGCCTGCCAAAGGATCACCGTCTTCATTTACAACGGTACCCCTGATTTGGGATTGCGCCTGGGCGAACGCAAAATTCATTAACAAACAAAATGTCCCAATAATACCTAGCCAGATTTGCCTCATAATTTTTTATTAGCCATCAAATCTACAACCAAG
>JBCAWW010000967.1:0-2638 GCA_038534415.1 Bacteroidota bacterium
ATATGGGGCAAACTTGCGCTTGCGCCAAGCGACTTTATGTTCACGAAAATGACTATGACGCCGTTGTAGGCGCCTTGGATGCCGTAGCGGCACAAATGCCAATGGGCAACGGCATGGAAGAGGGAATCGTTCTCGGTCCGATCCAAAATCAAATGCAGTTTGATAAGGTCAACGAATTGGTTGAGGATGCCAAAGCCAATGGCGGCACGATCATAAGAGGCGGGAGTCCAATGGAAGGGGCAGGCTATTTTTATCCGATCACCCTAGTGGGAGATGTAGACAATGGTCATCGCATCGTAGATGAGGAGCAATTTGGCCCTGTACTTCCTATTATCAAATACAAAAATCTAGAGGAGGCTATCCAAAAAGCCAATGACACTCCCACAGGTTTAGGCGGCTCAGTTTGGGGGGACGACCTAGAAGCGGCAGCTAAGGTTGCGGCCCAAATCCAGACAGGCACCGTCTGGATCAACCAACACGGTGCCATTCACCCGATGGTTCCATTTGGCGGGGTGAAGGAATCCGGCTATGGGGTCGAATTTGGGGTTGAAGGCCTCAAATCTGTTAGCGTGCCGCAGATCATTAGCATCAAAAAAGCGGTCCCTGTTGAGGCTTAGGCCTAGTTCCTAGAACGTTCATCTTTTTTAATACTACTCTCATGTCGTACAATTATATCATCATTGGCGCAGGCTCTGCTGGCTGTGTCCTCGCCAATCGTTTATCCAAAAATCCCAGCAATCAGGTATTACTGCTCGAAGCTGGCAGCCCTGATAATGATCCCAACATCCATGTTCCCGCAGGCTGGCCTGCAACCTGGCAAACCGAACGGGACTGGGCCTATATGACCGCCCCTCAAAAAAACGCTGGCAATACGCCCCGCTACTGGCCTCGAGGCAAAACCCTCGGAGGGAGTAGCAGCATCAATGGTATGATTTATATCCGTGGGCACCGTTCTGATTATGACAATTGGGCCTATCAAGGCTGCAATGGCTGGGATTACGAAAGTGTCCTCCCATATTTCAAAAAGTCCGAAAACTATGAGAAGGGCCCTAGTGAAAATCATGGTGTGGGAGGCCCCCTCCACGTAACCGCTATCAAGCACCCAAATCCTATCTCAGATGTAGCAATCGAAGCCTGCAAAGAAATTGGCCTGCCTACTACAGACGATTTCAACTCCAATATCTGGGGTGCTGGCATGAATGAATTGACAGTTACCCCTGAAGGGGAACGCTGCTCCACGGCTAAAGCTTTTTTGGTCCCCGCCTTAGAGCGAGAAAATCTCACGGTCATCACCAATGCGCCCGTTCAGAAGCTGCTTTTTGAAGGGAAAAAATGTATGGGTTTGCAATACAAAAAGGATGGAGAAATCCATACCGTCCATGCAGACAAACAGACCATTTTATCTGCTGGTGCCATCGGTTCACCGCAATTATTGCTTCTTTCAGGGGTTGGCAATGCATCAGACTTGGCGGCGCACGGTATCGAAAGCGTGATTGATTTGCCAGGGGTCGGTCAAAATCTTCACGATCACCTTTTGGTCAGCGTGATATTTGAGGCCAAGCAACAAATTCCGCCTCCACAGGCCAATTTGCTTGAGGCTCAGCTTTTCTGGAAGAGTCGTCCTGATATGATTTGCCCTGACCTACAACCCCTCTTTATGGGACTGCCTTACTATAGTCCGGGCTTTGAAGGGCCTGAAAATGCATTTACCCTCTGTGCCGGTCTTATTCGCCCCCAAAGTAGAGGAGAGCTCAAGCTAGCCACGGCCAATCCAGATGATGCGCCTTATTTGGATCCCAATTATCTCGGTGAGCAAGCAGATTATGATGCGCTCTATGAAGCGGTCAAACTTTGCCAGAAACTAGGCTATACCACCGCCATGCAGGACTGGATGAAGGCGGAAGTTTTGCCGGGCAAAGAGGCTGATGATAGTGCGATTGAGGACTATATCCGCAAATCCTGCGGCACTTATCACCATATGGTCGGGACCTGTAAAATGGGCATCGACAGTATGGCTGTAGTTGATCCTCAGCTTAAGGTACACGGGCTCGAAGGCTTGATGGTAGCGGATGCTTCTATCATGCCGGCCATTACTTCGGGCAATACCAATGCTCCTTCGATCATGATAGGCGAAAAAGCAGCCGATATGATTTTGGGAGAGTAGGGTTCCGGGATTGCTTACTGCTTCGCAGAACGCTTGCCCTCCTGCACAATGAGGGAAGTCGAAATGCCTTTGGTAGGAGAAGCGTTCCGCGAAGCGGCACAAATCAAACATCCCCTTCCGTCTCAACGCCCCCTTCATAAGGGGCCTGACAGGAAAGATCGCTCGCTAGTCCTCTTAGAAGGGGACGGCCAGCGAAAAGGGGATGTATAAGACAAGCGTTCCGCGAAGCGGCACAAATCAAACATCCCCTTCCGTCTCAACTCCCCCTTCATAAGGGGCCTGACAGGAAAGATCGCTCGCTAGTCCTATTAGAAGAGTACGACCAGCGAAAAGGGGATGTATAAGACAAGCGTTCCGCGAAGCGGCACTAAGTCAAACATCCCCTTCCGTCTCAACGCCCCCTTCATAAGGGGCCTGACAGGAAAGATCGCTCGCTAGTCCTATTAGAAGAGTACGACCAGCGAAAAGGGGATG
>JBCAWW010000968.1:0-2630 GCA_038534415.1 Bacteroidota bacterium
GATCTTTTTGCGGAGGTTTTTAATATGCTGATACACAAAGATCACCGAGGCTGGGGGAGAAGATTATATCACTACTATCTATGGCCTAGGCTATAAATTTAATACCCGTAAGTCATGAAACTGCTTACCCAAACGACCCTTTCTTATTTGATTATCACCTTACTGGCGTTTGGGATTGGCGGGGTATATATCTACCAAATCCTGCAAAAAGAAGTCGATCAAGAGACGGATTGGTATCTGATAGAACGCTTAGAAGATATTTACGGTGCCATCGAAAAGGGGGCTCCCATCGAGAGTCTCACCAATGAGGACTTGCAGATTAGTCTGATGGAGCCCGAGCATCCCGAAATAAAGGCGGTCTATGCCGATACCCTTAGGCCTCACCCTTATACCAAGCAAATTGAATCTTACCGCAAAGTTGAAGTGGTCAAAGAGATAGAAGGCAAAAAATACTATGTCAAACTAGTAGACCTTGTGATCGAGTCTCAAGACATTACCGACGGGGTTTTTCGCTCGCTTTCGCGCGTATTTGGCGTTTTGGCCCTAGTATTTGTCTTAGCCAATTTGCTGCTTTATCGTTGGCTGCTTCGCCCCTTTGATAATACTCTCCGCAAGATTCGGCATTTTCGTTTGCAGGACCCGAGTCCGCTAGACTTATCGCCTTCCTTTACCTCGGAGTTCAATCAGCTCAACAATTTCCTGCAGCGGATGACCGGCAAAATGCAGGAAGACTACCGCAATCTCAAAGAGTTTACCGAAAACGCTTCCCATGAGATGCAGACCCCATTGGCCATCGCGAAAGGCAAGCTCGAGCTCTTGTTGGAGGATATGAACCTCTCCGAGGAACAACTGCAAAAGATCCTTGCGGCCTATAACTCGATCAATAAACTGTCTCGTATGGGGCGTTCTTTGTCGCTGCTAACCAAGATCCAAAATCGCGAATTTGTCGATCGAGAGGACCTGAACTTAACCCTGACAGTTGAAAATCTGATATATGATTTTCAAGAATTATTTAGCCTCAAAACACTCAGTTTGCACAAAGAGCTGGAGGAAAATGTGCCCATCTATATGGACTCCAACCTCCTGGATATGTTGCTCACCAATCTGCTGCAAAACGCAGTCAGACATAATGTGGAAAATGGAGAAATCGCGATCCTACTCCAAGAACGCGAGTTAGTGATTCGCAATACTGGCCCTGCGCCCCAAGTTGATCCGGCCCTCTTGTTTCACCGATTCAAAAAGAGTAACCAATCTGCAGAATCTTTGGGCTTAGGTCTGGCCATCGTTGATAAAATCTGTGCTGTGAGTCAACTCAGCATCGATTATGAGTATGAGGAAGGCTGGCATAGCTTTAGACTTAGTTGGTAGCGAGGGCTTGTGCTTGCTAGATCCGCGAATAAACGTTTTGCGAAGCAAGCCTCCTCCCCTGAAAGCGGATCGCTATGGCCCAAGGAGAGGCAATATCTTGCGATTTTGCTAGAATCAGCGGGACAAAGGGTAAATCCTTATTATTTTGCTAGGCTTAGATCTCAATCTCGACAGCATGCAAATCAAAGCCCTCACAGACGTCAATTTTTCTCAACTTACGGCCTGTTTCAATGAAGCTTTTTCGGACTATTTTATCCCTTTTGAGGTAGATGAGGCCTATCTGCAAGAGCGTTGGGGAGCGGCTGAGGTTGATTATTCACTTTCTCGGGGCGCCTACATCGGCGAACGCTTAGTCGGCTTCATCATGATCGCCTTGGCCGATTGGGAAGGGACGCAAACCCACTATAATGCAGGCACAGGCGTCATTCCTGATTTTAGAGGGCAGGGACTAGTCGGCCAACTCTATGCCTCCTTACTGGAGGACTTGCAAGCGCGCCAAATCAAGCAGGGCCTACTCGAAGTCATCGTCCAAAACGAGCGAGCCATCAAAGCTTATCAAAAAGTCGGCTATGAAATCGGCCGTAGACTCTGTTGTTTCAAAGGGAGTATGCCCCTGTTTACTGCTGCGCAGAACGCTTCTATCCGACCTTCGGCGCAGCCGGACTGGGATCACTACCAAAGGCTGAGCCCTTTTATATGGAGCTGGGATAGCCAAGCGCGCACGGCTCGTAATCTTGGCGATGCAGTAGAATGCTGGGAATACCGATCTGATGATCAGCTAGAGGCCTTTTTTGTCTACCAACCTGCTAACAAGCGACTCGTGCAATGGGGGGAAGCGTTCGGCAAGGCCGGCTCCCTCAATCTCCTGCTCAGACAAGTGCTGTCTGGTGTCGAAGGCCTCAGAGTGATCAATGTAGATGCCGAAGCCAAAGCCGAAATCGCTCGCATGGACGATCTCGGCCTCCAAGCTACGGTTGATCAGTTTGAAATGTGGCGCAAATAAATGCTTCTATTCGTTTAGCTTCCTAATTAAGAAATCTACATATTCTTCTTCTCCATCACTATAGAGCAAAGGCTTACCATAGTTACAAATATTAGGGACTCCTGCGGCATCGGCAAATTCCTTGATTTCTCTCGCGTGAAAAGGATGGTGATACCAATGGCCGGTGGTTTGGGGCAGTTCATTGGTCCCCCCTGTGTTGGATACCCAAATCTCTGGATCATCCGCTGAAATCATCGCTAGCATATCCACTTTGGCCCTA
>JBCAWW010000969.1:0-2629 GCA_038534415.1 Bacteroidota bacterium
AGATTTCAAAGAACTAGACCTGACCAATAACCCACTCCCAGAAGCGATCCTGAGTAATATTGGGGAATCTCCAGCCAAAGACTGGGCCTTCTTAGATCGCTACACCAAACAGTTGGAAGATGGTATTGCCGACAATCATGAGGTCAAAGTCCTCATCCTCGGCAATGGCAATGTCGGGAAGAGCTGTTTTGTCAGTCAATTGGTACATGGAAAGTATCTTGAAAGCTGGGAGTCATCCCATGGGATCATCATCGAAGAAAATTTTGTTGGCAATGAGAGGCGTGGGACCAAACAGCTCATCAATCCCTATATCTACAATATTTGGGACTTTGCGGGTCAGGATATTTATCATGCTACGCATCGACTTTTCATGCAAGCCAATGCGCTATACCTGATTTTGTGGGACCAGAAAACAGAAAACAAACCTTTCTCTCCACCCCTGCTGGAAGCGGGGGAGGAGAGACGCTATGAAAATTATTCCATCCGCTATTGGCTACATTATGCAGAGAAGAGAGGCAAGGGAAGCCCTGTGATTTTGGTTCAAACCAAGCGCGATCTGCCCGATCATGAGGTAGATACGCTACCCGATATCCGGAAAGAGTATGAATCTGACTTTCTGTTGGATATCCGTCAGGTGGATTCTAAAGAGAAAGATATTGAAAGGAATGGCTATTCTGAGCTTCTCTTCATGATGAACAAAGCCGTCAAGAAGATCAAGGAGAATGAAACCGTACCGCTTTTATGGGAAGAAGTGCAGAATCTGGTCAAGGCGAAAAAAGAAGCGGGAGATAACTGGCTCACTTTCAGGGACTTTTCCTCTCTGGCCAAAGAATATGCAGAGCCGATTGAGATATTACGCTGGCTCAATCGAAGCGGAACGGTCTTTTATCAGGAGGAATATTTTTCGGACGGCATCATCTTAGACCACATTTGGGCGATCAAGGCGATTTATGCCCTCTTTGATCGCGAAAAGAACTATCACAGACTCATCCAAGGCCATGAGGGACAGTTTAGTGGTCAAGATCTCCTGACGTTTTGGGCAGATTATAGTTCTTTTGAAAGAGAGCTGTTTATCAGCTTTTTGCTGGCCTGTGAGATGTGCTTCGAGATTGATCCTGAAGAAGGCAGATCTTTCACCGAGAGACGATTTATTGCTCCTCAGTTGTTGCCCGAAGGGACAGCAAGTATAACGGAAGACTTCTGGGATGGACGGGAGTCTTTGCAGATGCATTACCATCACAAGCATTTTCATTATGGTATCATCCAGAGCTTCATCGTTAGGACGCATTTTCTGACGGCAGACATGGGATTGGGAGAAAGTCGGGGTATCTGGAAAATGGGCATTCGACTCAAGGAGGGGAATCAATACGCCCAGGTAGAATGGCTGCAGGAAAAAATAGCAGATCAGGATGAAAGTGTGAGAAGGCTGGTGGTACGTGTTACTCCCAATGCCGTCCCCTTACTCAATAAAATCCGTAATGAATTGACCCAGATTATGGAGGAGCAGGGAGAGGCTTCGGTAAGTGTGGACGGGATTCACTTTGTAGACTTACAACGTTTAGAAACTGAGTCTGAAAGTGGAGAGCGCCATATTGTAAGTACTGCAGGGAAAATATTACCAATCGAGCGTTTTAGCGCTTTTGTGAAACAAAGTGAACGGCTTGAGTTTGCTGCAATCGAGGAGATGGTGGACGGTGGGAAAGGCCCTCATCGGGAAAGACTGATGAGGAGAAAAGGAATGCTGCAGGAAGGCTTTTCCGATTCCGTTCCAGTAACTAAAATATTATATCTTTCTGCTAAACCTGATGATAAAGCGTTATTATTTGATGAGTATAATCCTGTGCATAAAAAGCTAAAGGATAGTATCAGGCGCAAAGAGGTTGAACTCCTGCCTCCTTCTTTGAAGACTGACTATGCAGAATTGCTTACTCGTCTCAAAGAAGAGAAACCCAATATGATTCACTATTCTGGTCATAGTATCAAGGAGGGCATTTGCTTAGAAAATAAGCAAAGTGGCAAGACCCAATTGATTGAAAATGATGAGCTAAGCGAAATTTTTGAAAATCGGTCGCGCTACCTCAGATTGGTTTTTCTAAACAGTTGTTTTTCTTCCTCTCAGGCCAAGATCATCAGTCAGGAAGGGATCTATGTCTTGGGGATCAATGATCAGGTCATCGAAGATGAATTAGCCGAATCCCTGGCGAGTTGCTTCTATCTTGGCATTAGTTCTCAAGAAAGCCCGATTGATATTCGTAAGGCGATCAAAATTGGCTGCCGCAATTTCTGTAAAAATCATCCTGAGCAAGAATCCATTCTCTCACTTTGGTGGGAAGGAGAGGAAATCAGCTATAAAGACTTATAATCATGCAACCAAGTATCATCGAACAAAATGGCTTTAGCTGGATCAGTATGCCAAGAGAGGGGATCATGCCCTTGACGATATTAGAACAGGAACAGAGTGGTATTTTTACTCGGATCAAAAACAGTCTTTTAGGTACCCCACAATCTGCCCAATTGACTACTGCCGATTTGTTTTCGATTTTCCCAAAGTCTGGTCGGGGTAAATATCCTAAAGTGAGTAAACCCAAGCAGCTACCTAATTTTTCAGGTCATGATATCTTAAGTAACA
>JBCAWW010000970.1:0-2615 GCA_038534415.1 Bacteroidota bacterium
CTTTTAGCTTAATGGCTAATGTATAGTAACCCTTGGGATATGATTGTAGCTCAATGATGGTTTCAACTCTTTGACTTGCAAGGTCGCTTGATCGCAGAACAGGCCCTTACAAACAGGGAAGCCATCATTGAGCTACAATCATATCCCAAGGGTTACTATACATTAGCCATTAAGCTAAAAGGGAGTCCGAAGGTCTTAAAAAGCCTCGCTATCCAGTAAAAGACATTTTTTAGGGAGTGTGCTCCTTCCGTCAATGCGTTTGCAAAGGCGGGAGGAGCATTTTTTGCGACAGACTTAGTTGAGCGAGGCTATTTGACTTTTTGCGCAAAAATGGCTACTTTCTTATATAAGTCATTCGCCTCCTCAACTCAAACGAAGACTACTAAGCCTTTCTTTAACTCGCGCGGATGACGTGCCCCCGTACCTCCCAGGTACCTGTTTTTTTATTGCGACGTTTTGACTCAACCCTCAAACCCCGTGAATATGTTACGTTCGCATTCACTCCCCATTTTATTACATACGCTCTCTTTTGTCATCCTCAGTTTTAGTCCCCTCAGTCCTGCCGAAGACGAAAAAGATGCCCCACTACGAGGGGCATGGCTATTGACCACCAAAGACAACACTAGCGCCGAAGACCTCCAGATCCAAATGGTCAAGATTTTGTCGGATGGCCACTTTATGTTTGCCTTTTACAACACCCAGACACAACAATTTTTCAGTGCAGGAGGTGGTACGTATGCTTATGCAGATGGCCGCTATACTGAGACCATTGCCTTCCATACCATCGATCCCGCTTTGGCGGGTAGATCCCTCACTTTTGACGCTAAGCTAGAGGGAGATCAGTGGCATCAAACTGGCGACCTCAATGGTGGTAAAATCAATGAAGTCTACAAACGCCTAGATGATGGTACTGGCTCTGATCTCATAGGCACCTGGGCGCAGGAAAGCTATATCGATGACAGAGGAAAGACGAAGCGTTTTTCGAAGAAAAATAAAAAACTAAAGATCCTCTCCGCGACGCGCTTTCAGTGGGTCGAATACAATGCCAAGAGTGGCAAATTTGTGGCGGCTGGCGGAGGAGAGTATGCTTTGCAGAACGATGGATACGTTGAGACCCTGCATTTCTTCTCTCCTGATTCTACCATCGTCGGTACCGATATAGCCTTTAATCGAGACTATACGGCTACCGAATGGAATCTCCAAGAACAAGCCAGTCGCGGCGAGGAAAATATGCTCGGTGTAAACGAGATTTGGAGTCGAAGCGACTGGTAGCTTCCCCTCCTAATGAATAAAGCCCTGCCAATCAATTGAATGGCAGGGCTTTTTTTATGTAGTTCTCTGGATTATTTCTCCAAAGAGAATACGTCTAGTACTACTAATAGCGCAAATAATGAGGCGAGGAACCAAGTAACGGTCAATACCATAAGGACCAATGCTACCCAAAAATCAATTGTGATAGAATCTTGGTGTAGATAAACGCCTAATGGAGGGATAATAATCGCACAAATAATGGCTAATACATCAGAATCATCGCGATTAAGTTTACGAGCTTCACGAGTAGCCTGACGTAGCTCTTTACGAAGCGCACGCTTTTCGGCGCGAGACATTTCAGCATCAGCTTCAACGGCAAAAGCCGGAGTAGCAGTAGCAGGAACACTAGCACCCGCTTGAGCTAATGGTAAAAAGGCAAAAAATGAAATCAGGAAAAGAAAATAGTAACGTTTCTTCATGATAGTGAAAATTATGGATTGAATGTTTTTAATAGGTTTTCGATATGCAAACGGTTCGAAAATTAATTAATTGTTTGTTATTGTCGCTTTCTGCTTATCCAGCGGTCATTCTGAATGTTTATTTAGTCGAATATAGTTTTTATTCATAATCCAAACCAAAAACTTCTATCATTCGTAGCGGCATAAGTCCCCACTGTGTTTGATATAGTGCTTTCTGTAGTTCAGCGCTTGTGGATCCATACAACCTTCTAGATTTAGCAGTTCGACTTTTCTAAAATCAATCGGATGGCTTTCACTTTGTAGCGAAATCGATCCGCTAGTCAATATTTGGCCATCTTTTTTTATTGACGGTTCAAACTCATTTACTACACCCCCACCGACCATCGGATGGGTATAAGCCAGTACTTCTTTGCCGTTTACATAGTGCTTGATCAAGGAATCGCCCAGCACCAAGACCTCCGCTTCGACCCATTGATCGCCCCGATAAGTTTCAGATTCAGAAGCAATACAGTGCTGGGTAAAGAGCGTATCAGCCATATAAACGTGGGTGCCTGGCGTGCAAAGATTAGCCGTCGGCCGGTCGCCTTCCTCGGGACCTCCCAGCAATTGTACTTCGATCGAAATGGGGAAATCTTGATTAAGCGCCATACTTTCCGGCGACTGCCCATGCACCATGATGCCACTATTGCGCCAAGCCCAGCCTTCACCACCATTGGCTTGCTCTCCCACAAAACGATACTCTGTCCGAATGCGGTAGTAGGAGTAAGGCTGCTCATAAAAGAGATGCCCATACCTAAAGTTAAAAGTATCATAGGCATCATAGCGGACTTGTAGGAGACTATCCGCTACGCGGAACGTTTTCCCATAGTTTTCGCCAACAGCATA
>JBCAWW010000971.1:0-2612 GCA_038534415.1 Bacteroidota bacterium
AGCAGCACAAAGCTCAGACAAAACAGCACAAAGCCCAGTACTGCATAAGTAAGTACCATACCGACAAAAGCCTTTTCTCGCTGCGGATGCTTATAGTAATAAGGAAAAAAGCGAAGGATCAATTTTGTCACCCCAAACTGCGAAACCTCAGCTCCCATCACCATACCGGCCAACAAAAGCTCGATAAGCCCTACTTCTTCCTTGAGTAAGAAGACCGGAAATAACAGCGTCTTATTGATAAAGCCGAGGATCACCCCTACATAGTTGGTGATCGAATTGATGATGCCTTGTTTGCCGACTACGCCCATAAGCTATACTCCCAATTTTTGCCAAGTACGGCGCAAATGGATGATTTGTGAATAATAATTGGTGGTACCACTTACGTTGAGGCGTGGCAAAATATCAGTCTCCTGCTTATCCGCATCCAACTGATAGGCCAAGGCCAATTGCTGCTTAAAACCGAGCTCTCGGGCGATTTCTTTTACTTGCTGCGTATAGCGACCAAAGGGAAATGCCAAAGAATGGACCTCATGTTGAAGGAGCGACTCTAGTGCTTTTTTGCCAGCGCTTAGTTCGGTTTTGATTTCGGCCGCTTCGCGGAACGCTAAGTCATAATGGCTATGCGTATGAAACTGTACATCCACCCAAGCGGAAGCATCTAATGCTTGCAATTGGCTAGGACTCATCAAACGCCAAAAGTCGGGCGCCTTTTGTTCAACCCATGCTTCTAAGGCATACTTTTTTCCCAGCGCAGCGATTTGAGGGTCGCGTTCGCCACGGGCGTATGTCTGAAAATAATCGTAAATATGCTTGCCTGAGTCCGCATAATAGTGATTCGCTCTCAGCCTAAACGTTTGTCCGTCCCATTCGATTCCCTCGCCCGCACGCATCACCCGCAACATATCTAGCGTATCGGTCCAGACTCTTTGTATACTACCGTCCAAAGCTCCGCCTAAAGCAAAAACCGTCGCCGGCATTTCATACTTTGCCAAAAGGGGCAAGGCTTCTTGGAGATTGTTGAGATAGCCGTCATCAAAAGTGATGGCTAGAGTTGGGCGTTCGGCTAGCCGCTCCTCCCCTACCCGCGCAAACACCTCATCCAGAGGCAAAACATCAAAATAACGGCGATAATATTGGAGATGCTTTTCAAAAATATTGCGTTCAATATGCCGGCCATTGTAAGGCAGGCTAGATGTCCGAGCCACTCCATGATAACACAAAATCAGGTAGCCAAGCGGTGAAGGCTGAAAACGCCAACGTTCGGCTCCTATACCCATGATCGTTGGGAACACCCACTTTCGGGCTATTTGTTTGTGAATCGGCACCATTGAGTCCTCCAAGTTACGAAATGTCGGCTTAGGTTGTTTTCTGAGATGCCTTTTATCTAACTTCGCCTCATGGCCAGTAAACAAGACAAAATCCTCTTTGTTTCGGTCCAATTGCCCAGCTTTGTGCGACAGGACCTTGAGTTTTTACAGGAGCGCTATCAAGTGCGCGCTTTCGAATTTGGCATTATGAAGGGCGTGAAAATGTTTGTGCGCCAAATCCAGCTTTTGTTTTGGGTATTGGGCAACATTTGGGGGGCAAAATATGTCTACATCTGGTTTGCAGATTATCATGCACTCATCCCCAGCCTTATCGCCAAACTATTGGGTAAGCCCGTCTTTTTGGTGATGGCAGGTTATGACGCAGCCAATCTACCGGAGTATCGTTACGGGGCTTTTATCAAGCCTGTTAGAGGCTGGTTTGTCCGCCAAAACACGCGTCTGGCCGATGAGATTTTTCCTCTTTCGCACTTCTTAGTGCGTCAATTGGAGCAAAACACCCAACGCAGCTATGGCGACAAAATCAAGGTTACGCACTTAGGAGGACCGATCAATCAATTCAAACCGGAGCCCGGTCTTAGCAAAAATGGTAGCGTAATCTGTGTTTCTGGCGGCGCGGATGTCAACCGGATGAAAATCAAAGGCGTAGACTTTTATGCTGAGGTCGCTCGCCAATGTCCAGAGGTACAATTTATCGTAGTCGGAATCACTGGCGATGCCAAAACTTGGTTAGATAGCATCAAGCCAGATAATCTAGCAGTCCTTGGCTGGACTAAGCGAGAGGAGCTCGTGGCCTTATACAATCGGGCTTCGGTGGTTTGCCAATTTTCGCGTTATGAAGGCTTCGGCATGGTGCTCTTAGAAGGTATGCTCTGTGAATGTGTGCCGGTCAGCGTGGTGGGTATCGGGCCTGCTGAGGTGATAGATGAGGATTGTGGATTTTTGATTCCGGAATATGATCCTAAGCAGGGTGCCGATAGAGTTCGCCTAGCGATCCAACAACAAACCAAGCTAGGGCCTATCTCGCGTCAAAAGGTAGTAGATGGTTTTGCCATGCAACACCGTATCGAGAGATTGATGGGGGTGATTGAGGGGTATCAGTAGGCTGATTGTTACGCTGACATTGTCTTACTGCATTTTCAAGTTTTCAACCAACTCTTGGTAGGTTAGATAGGCTTCTGTTTTTTTTACCTCTTCGAGGAACGCTATTTCTTCTTTTTTCAGATGCTTTTTCCACTTTTCTAGTGGATTGCCCTGAGTGCTAGTATTGGTAACGACCAATTTGCT
>JBCAWW010000972.1:0-2607 GCA_038534415.1 Bacteroidota bacterium
CGAGTTAGGCGAGAGTGAATACTCTTCCAATCGCTTACCGTTGAGTAAGATTATTGGGTTAGGGGCCGCTTCAAACAATCCATGATCAGTCTTGCCATAAAGTTCTGCGATGATACCTGCTTCATCAGCCTTATCACGGACGAGAAAATTATGAACTCCTGCTTCGGTTTCAGGACCAAATAAGTTGACTGCTTTTTCTCCTCTGTAGAGTTCTACCCCACGGATTTTTTTGGGTTGAGAAAGGCGTCCTATCAATTCGGTATGCGTAGCTTGAGGCTGAGGAGACAAAAGTACCCCATTTACTGCGGTCAAAGTTTGGCCTGAGTTTGCTACTTGTAAAGCATCGACTTCACCGTCTTTTTTTAGCTCAAATTCAACCACACCAGCCTCGGCTTTGCTACCATATTTTTCAATGGCAGCTTCCCCTTTCAAGACATTGATCGTCTCAATTTCTTCGGCGTTCATAAATTCATCAATCAAAATCCATACTTCTTCCTCTGGTCGGTCATCCATCATCACGCCATTGAGGACATAAAGTGGTTTAGGGTTTGAGATTACCCCATTTCTGATCTTGACATTGGTGGCTGATTGGACATTGACTTGTTCAGTCTCTATGATCTCGCCATTCAAGATTGGGTGTCCCGTAACTACAAGCTCATTTTCAGGCTGTTCATCAACTACAAGCTCTTTTTCAGGCTGATTAATAAGCGAACCATCTATCGGAATTTGCTGGACTCCAATTACAAGCTCGCCTTCAATCTGTAATTCATCCCCTTTCAAATCATCCTCAGATTGCACTGAGATGACTCCATTGGTGGTGAAGATTACGCGCTCGTCCTCTCCTTGCAAAAGGACCGTTATCACTTCAAATTCAGTGATCGTGATAGGGTGGCCATTAGAAGGGATTTCTACGATCGTAATGGACTGTATCATTTTCGCTTCATCGCGAACGATAGACTCAAGTTCATAATCGTGCTTTAGGAGGATAGCGTTAAACTTTTTGGCCTCTGTTACTGTGGTAGCGGGAGTGATGGTAAAGAGTAACTCCTCTTTTTCGACTTGCTCTAGCAATTCGTTTGATTCAAGCTCCGGACTGAGGGGAGCACTGTGGAATGCCCATGTCATGAGGCTGGCACTGAGGAGAATTGCCATCAGTAAGCCTCTTGACATAAAGCGGTCGGGGGTGTAGCGCCCAAATAGGCGATGAATCCGACGACTAAGTTGACTGTGTTTGTTTCCTGTAAGGGACATTGCGAAAATAGTTTTAGATGAAATGTTTGTTTTTGTGAGTTGTAAAAGTGCTTGAGCGTATTGCCAGCGATCAAAACCTTGCGCCAAGGCCAAATCGTCGCAGCAATGCTCTCTGCTCTCGCGCAAATCTTGACTGATCCACCATACTGCGGGATGGAAGAAAAGGATGATCTCCACGAGACTTTGAAAATAATTGATGAGGTAATCTGCGCGTTTGATGTGGGCGAGTTCGTGTAGTAAGATGGCTTCGATCTGTTCGGGCGGCATCTGACTGATCATTCCGATCGGAAAGAGGATGATCGGTTTGAAAAAGCCCATCGTGATTGGGTGATCCAATAGATTGGATTCGATGAGTTGTACCCGGCGTTTGATATTCATCGCGATGCTGAGGGCTTCTACTTGTTTTTGCCACTGCAGTGGAACGCTATGTCGCCCGCTACGCCTTAGGTATTCTAGATAAAGCCATCCTCCCAGTAGTCTTAGGCTCAGTAAAATGATCCCGCTAATCCACGCCAGACTGATCCAAGGGAAGTAGGGCGTAATCCATGCGCTCAGCCCGTCTAACCATGAATCTGAAGTTGGATTAAGGAGCTCTGTAGGAGTTTGATTACTTGCCTGAGTGGGAAGCTCGCTCTCCAAGGCTAGCGGCAATCCATCAACCGTCTCAATTTGACTCAATTCCCAAGCAAAGGTACCCATGACGAGTACAAAAAGACTTCCCAAGGCAATCAACGAGCTGAGGTAGCGCCAATTAGAACTGCGTTGACCGAGTAGACTTAGACGCCATAACAGACAAACTAGCGCTCCAATCCAAAGTGAGTGCAATAGGGTCCAGCCCAATGCCTCGGTCCATGTGTTTTCAAAGAAGGTGATGATGTTATTCATTGTCCTTTTGTTTTTGAAGCCAAGCTTCTAGTTGTGCGATTTCTTCAGGATCAGTTTGGGCTTCGCCTAAGGCATGCATCACTAGCTGCATGGCAGAGCCCTTAAAGGCAGTGTTGAGCAAGCGCTTGAACATGGTTTTTTGTACTTCGCTCTCGCGAACGATGGCCTTGAATTGATGGGGGCTTTGTTGGGCTAGCTTCTCCACCATATTCTTGTCGGTCATGCGTTGAATTTGCTTGAGGGTAGTGGTATAGCCTACCTGCTTACGAGTCTGCAGCTGCTCGTGTACTTGGCGTACACTGGCAGGCTCGATCTCCCAAAGCACTTGAAGGATTTCGAGTTCCGCTTCGGAGGGGGTGATGAGTTCTTTTTTGTCTTTCATTTGCATCGTTTACGACTAGTGTCGTAGCAAATATAACGACAATTGTCGTAGATACAAATTTATTTTACGACAAATGTCGTAAGGGGAGG
>JBCAWW010000973.1:0-2588 GCA_038534415.1 Bacteroidota bacterium
AGTTAAAAAGCGAAGCTAAATTCTGCTAACTTATCCACTAAGAATCGACCTAAATATATGATACTATGAATGTAAAGGATACGCCTATTCGCTGGGGCATCATTGGATGTGGAGATGTTTGTGAAGTTAAGAGTGGTCCAGCTTTCCAAAAAGTATCAGGTTCTGCTCTGCAAGCCGTGATGCGACGCAATGGCGATTTGGCCGCTGACTATGCCCAAAGACATGGGGTAGGGAAGTGGTATGATGACGCTGATGCCCTCATTGCCGATCCCGAGATTGATGCGATCTATATCGCAACGCCTCCCTCTTCACATGCCGCCTATACCTTAAAAGCTGCCGCAGCAGGTAAACCTATTTATGTGGAAAAGCCGATGGCTACTAGCTTTGCAGAGTGTCAGGAGATGATCAACGCTTGTCAAGCGGCAGATGTGCCGCTGATGGTGGCCTATTACCGCAGGGCTTTACCCCACTTTGAAAAAGTCAGAGAGTTGTTACAAACTCAGGCGATCGGTGAGGTAAGATTGATCAATATTACCTTGTTTCAGTCTCCACAGCCAGAATTAGTAGCCGCACATAAGCTCAAAAACTGGCGGGTGCAGCCAGAAATTTCTGGGGGAGGCTACTTTTTTGATCTAGCTTCCCATCAATTGGATTTGCTAGATTATTGGTTTGGTCCAGTAATTAAAGTTGGGGGTATGGTCTTCAATCAAGCCAAATTATATGAGGCAGAAGATATCGTGAGCGCGAGTTGGCAGCATGAAAGCGGGGTGATGGGTTCTGGACTCTGGTGTTTTACGGTCGAGCCTAATGCGGTGAGAGAGACGGCCGAAATTGTTGGTAGCAAAGGCAGTATTCGATTTCAGTTTTTTGGATCTACGGTGGTTGAACTGGAAACGGAGGCCGGTAAACAACAATTTAGTTTCACGATGCCTCAGCATATCCAGCAGCCGCTAATTGAGACGGTTATGACCCAACTGCAGGGAGGCGGACGCTGTCCGAGTGATGGCGTTAGCGCAGCGAGGACCAACTGGGTGATGGAGCAGGTGATAAAAAATAAATAGCAAAATAGACCTATTTGATTGCTAAAATAAATAGTATTATTGGGTAATAAATTTAGCAATCACCTAATCTATTTCATTTATGAACACTCAAGAAGTCGCCAATCAACTTGTCTCTTTATGCCGTGAAGGCAAAAACATGGAAGCCGTACAAAGTTTGTATTCGGATAAGATTGTAAGCGTTGAACCCGCTGGTGCGCCTGTCGAAATTACAGAAGGGAAGGAAGCGGTCATTGCCAAGACCCAAAACTTCTATTCCATGGTTGAAGAGATGCATGGTGGCACTGTCTCTGACCCAGTTGTGGTCGGTAATCACTTTACCGTAAGCATGGGAATGGATATCACCATGAAGGGCGTGGGACGGACAGAAATGAATGAAATCTGCGTATATGAAGTACAAGACGGAAAAATTGTACGAGAACAATTTTTCTTCACTCCTAATCAGGGGTAATAATTTTTTGTAAGCAATGAGCCGGTGTCAAAATTAGATTTGATGCCGGCTTTTTTTAGGATAGATTTTCAAATACCTGGTTTAGTATCCGAACGAAAGTCTTGTAGTCACTTTGGTTGAGATCCTGCCAACTTTCCTCGCGCAAGGCCTGAACTACGGGATAGGCTTGCTCAAAAAGGGCTTTGCCTTTGGCGTTGAGGCTGATATTGGTACGACGTCTGTCTTTTTCGTCGGTTTCCCGAACGATTAGCTCCTTGGCGACTAGGTGGCCCAAAATACGAGAGATATTTGGCGCATCTTTGAAGGTTAGGTCTGCGATCTGATTTTGGGTGGGTTTGCCTTGAGAATGAATACAATCCAATACTACCCACTGCTCGACGGTTAGATCGATATTGGCAGCTTGCAGACGGTGGGTTAGGGAGAGCTTGAGGCGTTTTTGGGTGCGATCGATCAGGTATCCAATCGCTTTGGCATTTTGATTCATGAGCGAGCTACAATAAAAATAGGGTGGCAAGCAAAAAGCTTACCACCCAAAATTAATATATTTTTTGCTCTCTGTGCTAAAGTGTACCCCTTAGCTCCTGCTCACGTTCGATCGCTTCAAACAAGGCCTTAAAATTGCCTTTGCCAAAGGAACGAGCTCCTTTGCGCTGGATGATCTCAAAAAACATAGTGGGACGAGGCTCGATGGGCTTAGTGAAAATCTGAAGCAGATAACCTTCCTCATCACGATCCACCAAAATGCCCAGTTTCTTTAACGGTTCTAAATCTTCATCTATGGTTCCGACCCGCTCGAGAAGATCATCATAATAGGTCGTAGGAACATGCAAAAACTCCACACCCCTAGCTTGCATTGCCGTAACCGTTTCGATGATATTGTCAGTAGCTACAGCCATATGCTGAACCCCAGAGCCATTGTAAAAATCTAGATATTCTTCGATCTGTGATTTTTTACGCCCTTCTGCTGGCTCGTTGATGGGAAATTTGATCTTACCGTTGCCATTACTCATGACCTTACTCATGAGGGCAGTGTATTCGGTTGAGATATCTTCGTCACCCAAATTGTCTCTTTTGATGAC
>JBCAWW010000974.1:0-2587 GCA_038534415.1 Bacteroidota bacterium
GCATCTTGCGAGATATAAGGTAGCTGGATACTACTTTTTTCATCCGCCACTTCTAGTTCCCAAACCTGATCCATGACGACCAGAGCCGGGATTGCAGGCGATACCGGAGAAGCGTTCACCGAAGGTGTACTCCCAAACAAGGCATAAACAAGACAAAAAAAGCTAATAGCTGATCGCAGCATGATGGGGGCAAAGATAGACAAATAGCACAAAAAAGAGCACCCGAAGGTGCTCTAAATTATGGGCGAGGGTCTGAAATAAAACCCAGATATTACGATACGATAGCAACTTTGGGCATCGCCGCTAAGATTTCTTCATTTGCGAAATCACGGTAGAGCGCAAAGTTTGCTTCAAAGGCACGAGCGAGCTTTTGAGCAGTTTGATCAAAAGCAGCGGCATCAGCCCAAGTAGAACGAGGTGAAAGCACCTCAGCAGGTACATTAGGTACGCTTTGCGGAACGGCTAGTCCAAATGTTTCATCTGTCTTATAGTCTACCTCCTCAAGCTTCCCAGACAGAGCGGCAGAAATCATAGCGCGAGTATGAGACAGCTTCATGCGATTGCCAACGCCATAGCTACCCCCTGTCCAACCAGTGTTGACCAACCAAACATTGACATTGTGCTTGCGGATCCGCTCTCCTAGCATTTCGGCATAACGAGTCGGGTGCAAAGGCAAAAATGGCTCACCAAAACAAGCCGAAAAGGTAGTTACCGGCTCCGTGATCCCTTCTTCGGTACCAGCTACTTTGGCTGTATAACCAGAAATAAACTGGAACATCGCTTGACCTGGGGTGAGTTTTGCGATCGGTGGCAATACCCCAAAAGCATCACAAGTCAAGAAGAAGATATTTTTTGGCGTACCGCCAACGGAAGGTTCTGCAATCCCATCAATGTGATTAATCGGATAGGCGACGCGGGTATTTTGGGTGATGGAGGTATCTGCGAAATTGATATGACGCGCCTCATCTTCAAAAGTAGTATTTTCGACCAGGGCACCATGCTTGATGGCATTCCAGATTTGGGGCTCCTTTTCAGGGCTCAGATCGATCACCTTGGCGTAGCACCCTCCTTCAAAGTTAAATACCCCTTCATCGCTCCAAGCGTGCTCATCATCACCGATCAGTTGGCGCTCAGGATCAGCAGAAAGCGTGGTTTTACCCGTTCCTGACAGACCAAAGAAAACCGCTGTATCTCCAGCATTGCCAATATTAGAAGAACAGTGCATGGACAGTACACCTTCCATAGGGAGGATGTAGTTCATGACGGTGAAGATGCCTTTTTTGATCTCACCAGTATAACCGCTACCACCGATCAAGATGATCTTTTCGCTAAAGTTGACCAAGGTGAAGTTTTCTTGACGGGTACCGTCTACTTCAGGATCGGCTTCAAACTCAGGTACAGCAATCACGTGCCACTCTGGGGTAAAATCAGCCAACTCACTTGGCTCAGGGCGGATAAACATATTGTTTACAAAGAGGTTGGGCCAGGGAGCAGTATTGACAACACGTACTTTGAGACGATAGCGAGGGTCTGCACCAGCGTATACATCACGGGCAAAAACCTCTTTGCCTTGAAGGTAAGCTTGTACTTTGGTAAAAAGTTGCTGATAGCCTTCAGGAGAGAATGCTTGATTGACATCCCCCCACCAAACGGTTTCAGCGGTAGCCTCATCTTTGACGACAAACTTATCTTTGGGAGAACGCCCTGTGAATTTGCCTGTTTTGACACACAAAGCGCCATTGTCAGCCAAGGTTCCTTGGCCTCTACGAATAGTTTCTTCGATGAGCGCGGAGGGAGAAATATTCCAATGAACCTTGCCGACTTTTCGAAGTGAAGCACTCTCTAGCCCGAGCTTGGGTTCGTTTGATGGAAAACGCATAATCAGTTGCTTATTTTGAGGATTAAAAGCTAATGCAAAGTCAAATCTACGAAATCGATTTTATCATGCAAACCCCTTAATAATTAAGGGTTTACGTGTGTAAGGTATTTGCAAATATAACATTTTTAGCGAAAATTCGCAGAATTTGACATATTCTTAATCATACTTTAATATTTATAACACTATTGCAATATTTGGGCGATATTGGAAGCTATAAAAAGCTTTTTCGCATCTTTACTTTATGCAAATTTTTCTGCTCGAAAGGGTAAATTCTCAGACTGGATGGTTAGGAGCGACCGAAACCAAGCATTGTATCAAGGTTTTGAGACATCAAAACGGAGATCAAATCATGTGCATTGACGGCCAAGGGACCGCTTATCAGGCAAAGATTAAGCAATCCTCTAAGGAGGAAACCGAGCTCCATATATTGGAGGCCATCCCACAGTGGGGGGAGCACGACATCAATATCAGACTAGCAGTTTCCCCCTTACGCCTCAAGGATCGCTTTGAGTTTTTGATTGAAAAAGCAGTGGAGTTAGGGGTGAGCGAGATCTTTCCGATCAGTTGTAAGCGAACAGATAAATATCAAGCAAAATTCAAGGCCGCGCGTCTGCAAACCCAAATCTTGGCTGCGACCAAACAGACTAAGCGTTCGCAAGTGGCGACCTTACATCCCCTACAGCCGATCGAAGACTTTTTAGCGGCAAC
>JBCAWW010000975.1:0-2586 GCA_038534415.1 Bacteroidota bacterium
GTATTTTGCCTTTTGTGATGCTGCGCTATCGAGTCTCCAAGCAAAAGCAATTGAGGATTTTTTATCGAACCAGTACTTCTGCTCCCAGCATCACTCAATTGCTTTTGCTTGGAGACTCGATAGCGCAGCATCACAAAAGGCAAAATACTATTGAAGTTATAGTAGGTTTCGCCTGAATTTGGGAAGGTATTAAAGTTTTCCAACTGAGCGTATTGATAATTGAGGCGGCTCATAAGAAACCACTTGCTCGTCCGGAACATAATCCCTGCCCCTACTTCATGCGCTTCGTAGGTATTGTCAAATGTATTGGAAAGCGCCGTGTCAAGGTCCACATAATTTCCGGCTAACTCATTGAAGTTGTAAGTACGCTTGTCTGAGTCTTGAAACTGAGGCGCATACTCATATGACAACTGCAACTGAGCTCGTAGCCCTAATGGCTCAGTATAGCGCGCATTGGTCGAAAAGGTAAAGGCTTTGGTATCGAGGGTCGATTGCTGATCCAAAACGTTCTGCGAAGCAGGTTGTGTAAAATAAGTCAGGCTAGATAAAAGATCATTATCCCCCTCTTGTACTTTGTACTGTGGACGAATGCCTACCGAAACAGAGCGACCACGCTTTTTGAAACGCTGACGATAATAGAGATCGCCATTGAGTTGATAACCGCTCAAATCCGCCGCAAAAATATTGTCCGAAAGGTTGAGAATGCTACTATTGAGGCTAGTTTGACCGTAAGTAGAGTCTGCACCCGTATTTTGTTGAGCACTGATTCTGGGGCGAAAAACGATACTGCTCTTCTCACTCAAGTCATACTCCAGACGCGCATTAAAACGATGATTGAGATTCATGGTATTGGAAAACTGCTCTTCATCATAAATCTGCCCCGTACTTCCCTCTCGCGTCAAAAACTGTTGTCTCAAAATTTGATCGGTGGTATTGTCAGAGAAATTGAAAAAGTAACTGCCGCTGACTTCTACCTTCTCGCCCCAATCGTCTGAATAATTGACGCCAAAGGCATGAGTGGTAGAGATACCACCATCTTCGCTGACCGTAAACTGGGAAGCATCTCCACCGCCTCCAAAACGACCGCCTCCGCGACCGCCACGGCCTCGACGTCCACCACTACTGGCAACGCCGACCAAATCTTCGGCGGAGAAGTTTTGCTTATTGATATTGTTGCTTAGGCCCAAGACGGAAAGCCGTAGGTCTTGCTTAAACAAATTGACGGCACCACCGGCTTGGTAGCGTTCTTGATCACCATAGCCGGCATAGATCGAACCAAAAGTACCATTTCGGCTTTCGACCTTGGTCACAATATTGATGGTTTTGGTCGTATTGCCATCGTCAAAACCGGTCTGCTGGGCCTGCTCACTTTGCTGATCATAGACCTGAATCGATTGGATCACCTCCGCGGGTAGATTTTGCAAAGCAGCATTGGGGTCAGAGCCAAAAAACTGTTTACCGTCTACGAGTACTTGGGTTACCTGCTCTCCTTGGGCTTGTACTTGGCCATTTTGCAGCACCACACCCGGCATTTTTTCGATCAGGTCCTGGGCGTTGGCATCGGGATTGGTCGTAAAAGCGGTTGCGTTATACTCTGTGGTATCACCTTTTTGCTCAGCCATAGAGCGTTCGGCCTCTATCTTAACCTCATCTAGGCCAAAACTTTTGTTTTCTAGTTGTAGGATCCCTAGGTCATTTTTCCCGGCAATGAGGCTGATATTCTGTTCCAGAACGTCATAACCACTCATTTCGATACGGAGAAGATAGTTTCCTACCTTTTGATTCCGAAAAATAAAATATCCTTCCTGATCACTCAGTCTACCTTCTTGGGTACTATCAGGCAGACTGATCAACAATACACTGGCGCTATTGATTTTTTGTTGCCCCTGCGCGGCCTTGAGTTGTCCTCTTAGCTGTGCATTGTCTTGGGCATATAGTGCCCCCAAGCCTCCCAGCAACAGGAGGGTGAGACTAATGGTAAATCTATACATTGTGCTAGTGCTTGTGCTTATTCTCCGCCACGACCACCGGGGCCACCAGGACCGCCTTGACCACCCCCACCGCGAGGACCTCTATTTTGACGCGATTCTTGGCGCTCCATTTCCGCTTTTTTGAAAGCTTTGTACTGCTCTTTGGTGAGAACCGCCTTCATGGCCTTCATGCGTTTGGCGCGGATATCGGTCATCAGTCCTGCCATGGCTTGGCGATCATCTTGATTTGCTTCGAAGCCTGCCTTCATCATTTCAGCATATTTGAGATTGACGGCCTCTACTTCGGGGATTTGAGCTTCGCTCAACGCCAAGTCTTCTGTCATACGCTTGGTCTGACGCTCAGCCATATCTGCAGGCTCAATATTGCGCGCACCGCGACGACCTTGTCTTTCTCCACGCTCCTGTTCTGGTGCTTGTGCTTGCACCAGGCTAAAGCTTACTAGTAACAAAGCTACTAGCCCCACTGTCTTGAATAATTGCTGAAAAGAGTTCATTTAAATTGGTTTGTTGATTTATTGATGTGCTGAATGCTTGAGCAGCGTTCTGCGAAGCAGCTAGCAAAAAATAACAGTCCTAGCCATCTGAATATTAGAGC
>JBCAWW010000976.1:0-2585 GCA_038534415.1 Bacteroidota bacterium
GTTGTGCGCTCTCATTGAGACAAAATCTGGCTTGTGTGAACTCGCCTTCTTTCAGCCGAAGCTGGTGGAAAGTTCGGGTCAATCCTCCTGCTAGGAGGGTATAGACATCGATGATTTGCAACATCACATTGCCAATCTGCAAGGGGAGTTTGAAATCGCACTGTGGGCAGATGACAGTATCTGCTTGGTTCAGATGAATTTGCGCAAACTCCACTTGGCACTTCGGGCAACGCAAAAGCTCGATAGGAGGATAGGCGTTCGCCGGAGGCTTGTCAAACTGCCGTAGTACTTCCTCCATCCCAACCAAACTATCGGTCATCGGATGCAGCGTATCCTGCTCGATCCGTCGAATCAATTTGACGATAAAATCGACCTGCTTTTTGAGCGCCACGATTTGCTTATCCCCTCCCCCATTGGGTAGCCTACTGGGGTCCAAGCCTGTATGCTCAAAGTAAGCGATCATCAACTCCAGATACACCCGTTGGGACACCCCTTTGGCAAAAGCGAGTCGCTTAAGTTGCTGGTGAAATTCGGGGGATATGGTAGAGAGAGATTTACGCATGTGCTATTTTTGCATACATAATTATATGTATAAATATTGTGTTTCCCAAAAATCACCCATATTTCACACGCAGTCGACATACAGCTGGTATGCAAAAAAGGCCCCGCAGGGCAAGAAAAACAGGATAGCGCAGCGGCCATCCCGTTTCATCTTGCTGTCTACGACACCGGCTGGCCTCCGCTGGAAGGAAGTTGCGGAGCTTCTGACTGATAGCCAGGCGGTGGAGTGGACCCCCGAGCTCCTTTGCTTTTGACCGTAGGGAAATTGCTTAGGAAGGGAGGGGCAAATAATGCCGCGTGATTCGTAGCGCAAGGGGGATTCTCACAGGCAGAAAAATGCTTCCCCTAGCACTCATTCCACGCAAAAAAAGGGGACTACCCGGAGGCAGTCCCATACAAGCGTTAGCATATTATTAAGCTTCGCTCGATTCGGAAACGCTAGGCTTTTCCTGACTCGCTAGCCATTGCTGATATTCACGCGCTAACATTGGTTGATACTGCTGGAAGCTTTGTATCACCGCTTCATCGCTTGCATCTTTTTTGAGTTTGATGCCCAAGGTCCGCGCTAGTTTGAGGACGTATTTGGGCGAGATTCGCTTTAACCCGGCTGCTAAGGATTCCTATCATCATGCGGTTAGGTTCAATGCCTGGCCGTAAAATTTTTGAGATGATAAGCATATTTATAAAAAACGGTAGATCGGCAGCGTCAATTTATTCCAATTCTGTGTTAACTGAGTCCAAATATCACTCCTTTTGCAAACGCTGTCCAAGAGGAGTAAAGAGAGTGCAAGAAATTGGCTGGACAGGATTTCATCTTTGGGCATAGGCTTTCACTCGGAAAGTCAATTTCGCAACCCTTATTTAATTTTCAATTATGAAAACCTTATCATTTATTAAGCTTCATTTACTTTTCGCTTTATGTGCCCTCCTATTTACTGTAGGATGTGAAAAAGGGGAATTAATCGAACCTGTCGCTGAACAAAATGGTCTAGTTGATCCTAATTCTGTTTCCGTTAAAGCTGCTCAAGATGAGCTCGCAAATCCGCTTCTTAGTTCGCAAAGTATGCAAGCATGGGTATGGGCCAATAACCATACCACCTCAGCTACTTATACTCCACAAAGTAGTTATCAATTTAATTCCGCTTCCAGTAATAAAGTTAGTATTACACGTACAGCTATAGGAAGCTACAGAGTGAAAATCCCAGGTGCGGCAGCGTACTATCGAGGCGCTGGACATGCTACAGCCTATGGAGGGAATCATTCTGCCCAAGTACAAAATTGGTATCCATCTGGAAGTGACCTTTTCGTAACTGTAAGAACCTTTTCTCCAAATGGCCAGCCTATCAATGGGAGATTTAACCTGATGTTTTACGCAGGAGGAGTGAGTGGGGATGTGAATTACAATTCTGCTTATCAGTGGGTCAATTCCTCAAATAGTCTGAGTAGCATCTATGCATTTAACTCTCAAGGTCAACAAAATCAAGTTCAAAAGACCAGTACAGGGGTATATAAAATCACTTTCCCTGGCATTCAACCTAATCCTTCTGGGGCAGGTTCTCGTGGTCATATTATAGCTACTCCATATGGAAGTACCGCTCGTCGCGTTACGGTTCATGGATGGGGACATTCTTCCAACGGAGTCACCGCGACCATTTATGTGCGAGATATGAATGGAAATCTAACAGATGGTCAATTCAACCTTAGCTATCTTGATAACTTTGTAATTGGTCCATATCACAACTATGGTGCATATCTTTGGGCTAACTCTTCGAGCAGCTCTTCCTACAGCCCTTTTTATACCTACGCGAAGATTAATCTAAATGTAAATATCCAAATTCAAAAGATTAGTACTGGCTACTATCGAGTGAACCTCCCAGACCTTAAAAGTTTCAACTCTACCACTGCGATAGCAACTGCTTATAAAGGCTCTGCTTATACAAGTATTCAAAGCTGGAGTTCAAATGGGAGTGGTGGTACCTATGTTTATGTTCGTTGCTACAATCCTTCAGGATCTCCCGCTGATA
>JBCAWW010000977.1:0-2583 GCA_038534415.1 Bacteroidota bacterium
GCATAACCCAATAAAAGTCTTACTCCAGTAGCTGCAAATGCTCCAGTATAGAACATAAGTGCTAGAGTTGGGAATGCTTACCGCCACCGTCGCTCTTTCTTCTCTCTAGTAGGAGAAGACTACAAAGTGATGATCGTCGGAGTAGGTGAAACGGCTGACGAATTGAACAAATTCTTTTCTCAGGCTAAAGGAAGTCAGGTATTTAACTTCTTGGGCAATGAAAATGGTGAAGCGGTCAATGAGCAAGATGCCGTTCGCATGATCAGAGAGCGGAAAGAAGAACTCAAGCATGTTTGCTTAAGCCAAGGTGTTTCAGAGATCTATTATACATTGCCTTTACACACTTCAGATGTGATCGAAGAAATGGCTGACTTTGCGGATAATAACTATATCCACTTCAAAATTGCCCATGACTTTGATTTGCTATCTAAGCATAAAGATATTTCGGTAGCCTTCTTTAATCATACGCCGATTATTTCTCTACGTAGAGATCCACTGGCCTCATGGTTTAACCGAGTAATGAAGCGTAGCTTTGATATCTTTTTCGCTACTATGGTTTGTTTATTTGTGATGCCATTTGTCTTCTTGATTATTGGTACAGCAATTCGTCTCAATTCTAAAGGTCCGATCTTATTTTTACAGAAACGCTCAGGCCGCAAGAATAGAAACTTTACCTGTTTTAAGTTTCGGACGATGTACGTTCAAGATGAGAAGGCTGAGACTCCTTATAAGCAAGCCACCAAAAACGATCCTCGCATTACTAAGGTAGGCGCCTTCCTGCGCAAAACTAACTTAGACGAGTTTCCACAGTTCATCAATGTACTTTTAGGTCATATGTCGGTAGTGGGTCCACGCCCTCACCCACCAAAGTTGAACGACCAGTACATCCCATTGATCAAAAAATATCCTTTCCGCTATTTCATTACTCCGGGTATCACTGGCCATGCACAAGTAAATGGTTTTCGTGGTGAGACTAAGGATCCAGAAGAGATGGAAAAGAGAATTGAATTTGATTCTTGGTATATCCAAAACTGGAGTTTAGGTCTTGACCTTAAGATCATTTTCCAGACTGTATTCAAGATGTCAACCGGAGACAAAAACGCATACTAAATCTTCAAGTGCAAAAGATTCCATTTCTTCATACCCGAATTTCTACTGGTAGCTTTGAGGATTTTGTCCAAGAAGTACTAAGATTAGGCCGCCAAAAGCAATCATCATATACCTGCTGTGTCAATGTACATATGGTGGTAGAGAGTCGTCAAGACTCAGCTTTAGGAGAGGCGGTGTACAATGCAGATTTGGCTGCGCCAGACGGCATGCCTCTTTGCAAGGTGCTCAAGATCAAGGACAATATTGAACAAGAAAGAGTCGCGGGTATGGATTTGGTACCCGAATTGCTTAAGCGTTCTGCGGAGCAGGGACTCAAGGTCTTTTTTTACGGCGATACTGACGAGGTATTGGATGCCATCAAGCAAAAATCCCAAGCTGAGTTTAGCGGATTACAGATAGCGGGCGCCTATTCTCCTCCTTTTCGCGCCCTTAGCGAACGCGAAGATCAAGAGGTAGTTGACATGATCAACGAGAGCGGCGCTGATATCCTATTTGTAGCATTAGGTTGTCCAAAGCAAGAAAAATGGATGGCGGCTCATAAAGGGCGTGTTCATGCTTCTATGCTAGGGATTGGCAATGCACTGCGAACTTATTTAGGATATGAAAAACGAGCTCCACAATGGATGCAAAAGTTTGCGCTAGAATGGTTGTATCGTTTGGCTCAAAATCCTCGTCGCCTTTGGAAAAGGTATTTCGTTTCTAACTCGATATTTTTACTACTACTGCTAAAGAATAAACATATTTCGACACCCCCCAAAGTTCATGCTTGACAATCTTTAATTGAAAATTAGCAATACCTAAAAAATGAAAATAGCAGTAATTGGAACAGGTTATGTAGGCCTTGTAAGCGGTACATGTTTTGCCGAAGCTGGCAATGATGTATTGTGTGTGGACAACGATCCACGAAAACTCGCCATGCTCAAGGCGAAACAAATTCCGATTTATGAACCAGGATTAGAGGTTCTCTTCGAGCGTAATATCAATGAAGGTCGTCTTCATTTTACAGATAGCTTGGAGGAAGCGGTAAAGTTTGCAGATATTATTTTCTTGGCTTTGCCGACTCCACCGATGGAGGACGGTTCTGCCGATCTACAGTATGTATTAGGCGTAGCAGGCCAAATTGGACCTATGCTTGATCGTTATACTATTGTAGTCAACAAAAGTACCGTTCCAGTTGGAACTGCAGATAAGGTACATGCTGCAATCGCAGCAGAGGCGAAGGTAGAATTTGACGTAATCTCTAACCCAGAGTTTTTACGTGAAGGTTTTGCAGTCGAGGACTTTATGAAGCCTGAGCGAATCGTTATTGGTACGCGTTCGGCGAAGGCGAAAGAAAAAATGGAGCGTCTCTATAAGCCATTTGTGATGTCAGGCAATCCGATCCTGTTTATGGATGAGAGAAGTTCTGAGCTCACAAAGTATGCTGCTAACTCATTTTTGGCTACTAAGATTTCATTTATGAATGAGATCGCA
>JBCAWW010000978.1:0-2578 GCA_038534415.1 Bacteroidota bacterium
AACGTATTCTGTTCAGCACGCTTGTTGTTACCATGCTCATTGCGACCGGCTGTCGTAAATACCCTGATGGTCCGACGATTTCTTTTATTCCCAAAGTAAATCGTATCTCTCAAAATTGGATCGTCGATCAAATCTATCGCAATGATATCGAAGAAACTGACCAATACGATGTTTATGGCATGAATATCACCAAAGGGGGTCGTTTGACTTGGACGATTGATTATCGCGATATCGACCCAGTATCTATCGCCGGCGATTGGGAACTGGCTAGCGTAAAAGAGCAAATCAAATTTACTTTCGACGAAAAAGATCCAGTGAGCGGCGAAACTCGCTTACTTTATATGGACATCCTACGTCTGACTCAAGATCAGCTGTGGCTCAACTTCCTGACCGATGGTGATTACTATCTAGTGCGCCTTATACCGGCCTAAGGGAAGGGGAAATAAAACATTTTATCATTGTAGAGACGCATTCTCGAAAACGTTCGGGATTGCGTCTCTCCCTGTTTTGATAAATATATTTTTGCTTACGGCTTCGCAGAACGCTTGTCTCTGGTCAACGAGGATGCTGTAAGTCATTGCCTTGCAGCATGACAGCATTAAGGCCAGCTTAGAACTGAATTTTATCCTCAAATTTCAGTATTGGAAATGCTACATTCTTCCTACCTTTGTGGCATGAGTTATCGTATTGAAAAAGACACTATGGGGGACGTACAGGTCCCTAGCGAAAAATATTGGGGAGCCCAAACCCAACGTTCCAGAGAAAACTTCAAGATCGGTGGTCAATTGATGCCGATTGAGGTGATTAGAGCCTTTGCTCATCTCAAAAAAGCGGCTGCGCTAACCAATGCAGAGTTGACTGACTTTCCAGATGACAAAGCCAAAGTGATCGGACAAGTCTGTGATGAAATCTTGGCCGGTAAGCTAGATGAGCATTTTCCGCTTGTCGTTTGGCAAACGGGTTCTGGTACTCAGTCCAATATGAACGTCAATGAGGTCATTGCCAACCGTGCGATCGAAATTCTCGGTGGTGAGATTGGTAGCAAGTCTCCGGTTCACCCCAACGACGACGTCAATAAGTCGCAGTCTTCAAACGATACTTTCCCGACGGCCATGCATATCGCGGCCTATACCTATATCGTGGAGCATACACTGCCTAAGATTCAATTGCTGCATGATACGCTAGCGGCCAAAGCTCAGGCGTTCGACGAAGTCGTGAAAATCGGGAGAACTCACTTGATGGACGCCACTCCGCTTACCGTCGGACAAGAATTTGGAGGCTATGCGACTCAGCTCAGCAAAGGTATGGAGACGATCCTTGATAGCTTAGCGCATCTTTCGGAACTCGCCCTCGGCGGAACGGCTGTCGGTACGGGTCTCAACACCCCAAAAGGATATTCTGAAACAGTTGCCAAACATATCGCAGATTTGACGGGGCATCCGTTCCGCACGGCGGACAACAAATTTGAAGCCCTTTCTGCGCATGACGCCATCGTGGAAGCTTCTGGTGCTTTGAAACGTGTCGCGGTGAGCTTGATGAATATCGGCAACAACATTCGTTTGCTGGCTTCTGGCCCTCGTTGCGGCATCGGTGAGATCATCATACCGGCCAATGAGCCAGGTTCTTCTATCATGCCTGGCAAGGTCAATCCAACTCAGGCCGAGGCCTTGACGATGGCTTGTGCCCAAGTGATCGGCAATGATACGGCGGTCAGCGTCGCAGGAACGCACGGCCACTTCCAGCTCAATGTGTTTAAACCGATGATGGTTTACAATGTGTTGATGTCTGCTCGTTTGATCGGTGATGCTTGCGAATCCTTTAACAACAATCTCGCAGTAGGTATCGAGCCGAATCACGATCGCATCAAACAATTGCTCAATAATTCATTGATGCTAGTGACGGCCCTCAATACGCACATCGGGTATGATAAGGCCGCAAAAATAGCCAAAACTGCTCATGCTGAGGGTTCTACCCTCAAAGAAGCTGCGATTAAGCTTGAATACCTTACGAGCGAAGAGTTTGACAAAATCGTAGTTCCGGAAAAAATGATCGGGCGGTAATATTTGTTCTTTTGGCATTGCTCCAAAAGAACCAAAAACGCTAGTCAGCCGCGATCCTGCCTGTGCGAAGATTCTTTGATTTCTGCTTCGCAGAACGCTTAGTTTCTTTTGGGAGCGCTATTCCTCCCCCTTAATCCCCCTCCAAAGGGGGACATTGGCCTTGACGAGCATTTCAAACCTAGATTGTAGACGGCTTTATTTATCATCGATATCGCCAAAAGCATATTTTTTCAAAAAAAGATCGAAGAAGCTCAACCATCTTCGGTCTTTTTTGCGTTATAATAGTAACACTTCTTACCCCGTCTTTGTCTGGGTAGCTATACCACCAATTTTCCCCAGGATTAGCGGAGATTTTTTCCGATAATCCCTTTGTATCGTTGTACCTTTTAATCTACGCCCCATGTCGGACGTCAAACGCTTTTTGCTTGCCGTCTACTACTCGCTACCTGTCCAATTATTTGTAAGACACATACGTCATTACAAGCTACTACTCTTGTTTTGGCTGGTTTTATTGGCAC
>JBCAWW010000979.1:0-2577 GCA_038534415.1 Bacteroidota bacterium
CTATCACGGCCTTTGAAGGTGGTTTGATGGAAGAGAAGTTTGAAAACGAACGCTTCTATCCAATGGGCGATCTCGCCAAAATCACTCTTGGGCGATTGGTTGATGATACCTTAGGCATTAGAGGGATAGAAGCGGCTTACAATCAAGAGTTGCGTGGCCGTGATAGCTATATCCTCGCACAGCGGGTGGTGGGGAGATCTTATGTACCTCTCGACAAATATGGTGAAGCTCGTGCCAAAGATGGCTTTGATATTCGGACTACCCTCGATGTCGATATGCAAGATGTTGTTGAGACAGCCTTGGCCCGCGGTGTAGAAAATAACTTCGCCAAGTTTGGGGTCGCAATCCTGATGGAAGTCGAAACGGGAGCTATCAAAGCAATTGCCAATTATCCTGAGGATTATAATTATGCGGTCGCATATCAGTATGAACCAGGCTCTACCTTCAAAACAGCGGCTGCTACCGCTTTATTGGAGGACAATTTGATGCGAATGTGTGATACCCTCAACACCGGTAACGGAGAGTTGACTTTTGATGATAAGGTGATCACAGATAATGGAGCTGCTTATGGACGTTTGGATTTTGAACAGGCCTTCTCTCGTTCTTCCAACGTCTTTATGGCAATGGCCATTGACAACAACTATGTTGCCATTCCTGATAGATATATCTGGCATCTAAAGAATTTTGGATTTGGGGATGCTGCCTTTAATCAGTTTAAAGGCGTACCTAACCCTCGAATCATCGAACCTACAGACACCACACAGTGGACCATCGCTACCCTGCCCTCTCTGGCCTATGGCTATTCGGTTATGGTTACGCCCCTTCAGATGGCCACATTTTACAATGGACTAGCCAACCGGGGGAAACTTATGCGCCCCTGGTTGGTCGATGAAATCCGTAATGATGCTCGCGTGATGCAACGCTTCGGTCCTGAGGTACTAAATGATGAAATGTGCTCAGAGGAAACAGCGGCTCAAATGCGAGAATTGATGAAAGGCGTGGTAGATCGCTACTATGGTACTGCCTATAAAGCAATGAAAGGTTTGCCTTTCTCTGTGGCGGGTAAAACCGGTACGGTTCGTATCAATGAAAATGGTCGCTATGTGCGCAAGTATCGGGCTTCTTTCGGCGGATTTTTCCCTGCTGATAACCCTCGCTTCACCCTTTTTGTGATGGTTTCTGAACCAAACGGTGGGACTTCTGGTGGTGGTACGGTTGCGGCTCCGATATTCAAAGATATTGCTGATGATATCTACAAATTGGACCAAGGCTTAGCTCGTCCTCCAGCTACCAAAGATCCTAAGGCCCGCAGGCAACCAGTAGATGGTGCTGTATTCGCGCAGACTGCTGAGGTAGTTTACCCGCATTTAGGCATTACTGCCTCTGGTATGCCAGATGCAGAATGGCTTGAAACTGAAAGTAGCGGGCATCAAGTCAACTTAAAGGAATTAGAAACCGAGGATCGTGTTCCCAACTTAAAGGGAATGTCTGCTCGGGATGCTATACATCTCATGGAGAAAATGGGTGTTCGCGTTCGCCTGCAAGGCTTTGGCCGGGTGAAGCGACAATCCCTACTGCCGGGTTACCGATTAAGCGAAGGAGCACAGATCACATTGTTTTGTAGCTAACCTGATCAAAGAGTGCAACTAAACCAAATACTCCAAGAGATACCGATCCTACTAAGCATAGGATCGAGAGAAATAGAGATAGTCGACTTTACATTCGACTCACGGGAAGTGGAAGAGGGAAGCTTGTTTATTGCCGTAAGTGGTACACAAGCAGACGGGCACAAGTTCATTGACAAGGCGATCGCAAGTGGAGCAACTGCTATAATGTGTGAGCAGTTACCCGCGCAACAACTAGAGAGCGTTACCTACCTCCAAGTGGATAATAGCCGCCGAGAATTGGCACGTGTAAGTGCTGCATTTTTCGGACATCCGGCTCAAAAAATCCAAATGGTAGGCGTCACGGGTACGAATGGAAAATCGACTTCGGTGACCTTACTGTATCAAATGTTTACAGACCTAGGTTACCAAGTAGGACTTCTATCTACCATACGCAACCTGATTGGCACTGAAGAAATTCAGGCCACGCATACCACACCTGATCCCAAATCTCTCCACAAAATGTTGGCAGAGATGGTGAAGGCCGGCTGTGAATACTGCTTCATGGAAGTCAGTAGCCACGCCTTAGTCCAACATAGGGTCACAAGTGTAGCGTTCCGCGTAGCGGCCTTTACCAACATCACTCACGATCATCTCGATTATCACGGGAGCTTTCGCGAGTATATCCTAGCCAAAAAAATTCTCTTTGATCAGCTTTCAGCGAACGCTACGGCTTTGGTCAATGCTGATGACAAAAATGGCAAGGTGATGTTGCAAAACACTGCCGCTAAAAGGAAGCGATTTGGTTTGAAGCACATGGCCGAATACCGAGCACGTCTGATTGAAAATACCTTTGAAGGTTTACAATTAGAGTTAGATGGTGAAGAAGTATGGTGCCGTCTGGTGGGGAGTTTCTAAGCCTAGTTCTTTAGCAATGGCATACACCATCAAAAGATTATAAGCATTGAAACTC
>JBCAWW010000980.1:0-2574 GCA_038534415.1 Bacteroidota bacterium
GATGCCCAAGCATATGATAGCCATGCTGACTTCTGGCAGAGCTTATCGCCGCAGCCTGATTGGGTTTATCTGGTGTTTGGTTATCTCGGTGAGCAGGAACGCGCCGAGCAAAATTGGGCTGAAGCGGAGCAAACCCTAGCGGTCAATTATGTAGGAGCCGTTTCCATACTGGAACGCGTGGCCCAAAGCTTTGCCGAAAAAGGTAGCGGCACCATCGTAGGGATCAGCTCGGTAGCTGGCGATCGCGGTCGAGCGAGCAATTATTTATATGGCAGTGCCAAGGCGGGCTTGACAGCCTATTTGTCCGGTCTACGCAATCGCCTCGCCAAGCAAGGGGTGCATGTGATGACCGTCAAACCGGGCTTTGTGCGCACGGCGATGACTGCGAGCATGGATTTGCCGCCTGTGATCACAGGCGAGCCCGAAAAAGTAGCCAAAGACATCATCAAAGGCGCCCGTCGCAAGAAAAATGTCATATATACGCTATGGATGTGGCGCTACATCATGCTGATCATCCGCAGCATCCCTGAGGGTATTTTCAAGAAGTTGAGTTTGTAGGAGACCGCTTCGCGGAACGCTCATTTGAATCTATGGATTGGTCGGATTCTTTTCGCCGCAAAATGTTGCGGCGCTACGTTTGCTAAAATGTAAACCTGGTTTACTCATTTAGATTTATCGATCAATAGGATCCGTAGCGACGGAACATTTTCCGTCGCCTGAGTTTGTAGGAGCCCGCTTCGCGGAACGCTCATTTGAATCTGTGGATTGGTCGGATTCTTTTCGCCGCAAAATGTTGCGGCGCTACATTTTGGTAAAATGTAAACCTCCATTTATTCATTTAAACTTATTGATCGATGCCGATCCGTAGCGACGGAACATTTTCCGTCGCCTGAGTTTGCCCAAAAAGCAAAGTCGATTTTTCAGGAGATAAGCGTTCTGCGCAGCAGTCCACAAAAAAAAAGCGGCACCCTAATGAGCGCCGCTATGGATCAAATTCTAATATCTTTGCAAACTACCGCATGGTGTAGCTATCGTTCAAAATCTTGAGGACATCGTCTGCGAGTTCGGATTGCTCGAAGCCCGGCAGATTGCGGATGCCTTGTAAAATGGCCTTACGCATGCTGATCGAATTTTGACGAGAAGCTTCGTACATTTTTTCGCCGATCATGATATCCATCTCATCGATGCTCAACTCGCCGATACCACGCACCCAAGCTCTTTTTTGGGCATCACGGCTGACGATACGGATATAATCTCCGCTGACGCCTTCTAGCACGACTAATTCGCCTGGCACAAAGACGATCATGTTGCGGTCGCGAGCAGTCTGTGGATTGACGGACAAATATCCTTTGGCAGTTTCTGTGATGACGGCTAATCGGCCATCGGCCACTAAAGCGTGAGAAACCATCCAGCCAAGTTGACCATTTTGTAGGCGGACGCTGTAATAAACATTGCCAGCCTCTTTGACGGGCTTTTGGTTTTGGACGTAGGCAACGGCTTCCCCAAAACGAACGAGACCGATCGGACTCGCGGTTTCACCGGGCTTAGTACGTACTACTGCATTGTCATAGATACAAACGAGACCTTTATAAGTAAGGCTAGCATTGCTTTGCTGTGCTAGGCGAGCGTTTGCATTATCGCCACGGCTGATAGCAACCTCATCCGAAGGATTGTTGACAATGCCTTCTGAACGCATGGTTTGCTTTTCCCAATCTTTACGAAAACGTAAGTAATCATATGCATTGAGAGAAGAAAGGCTCCCGACGGCTCCGTATGATTCGCCTTCGATGACTTGATCGTTGTTTATTGAGCGAGTAGGCTCTTGGTATTCACCATTGCGATATTCGCTCTTGCGGAGAGTGGTTTCGTCGACGGTATTGTCGGCCATGCCTCGCGTACGGAAGGTGCTATTGTTGCCTTCGCTACGATCGGGGGTGTATTTCTGCCACTGATATTCGTAGGGCTCTGCGGTACCAATATCTCCTCTCGTCTGAGAGGCAGGAGTCGGTAGCGGTTGGATCGCAATTTGATCGATGCCTAATTGATTTTGTAGGGCTTGTGCTCTATCAAAATAAAGGTTGACAAAAAACGACTCTTCTGAGGGAGCATCTACTAAGTAAGCGAAGTAAGCGGCTGCTTTTTCATAAAAGTAGCGAGCATCATGATAGGCGGCTTCGTCACTGAGATAGTCAGCATACCATATATCCATGGACTTGAGGTAATAATATACCAAGGCCATCTTGGGAGTAGGCTGCTGACATCTGGCGTAGACCATTTCTACCTGCCTGATATCAATCGTATTGGTTCCCGGCTGAAAATTATAGAAGTATTCCTCCAGCTCTCGTTCATAACCCGAACAAGTTTGAGCTGAAGCGAAGCTAACTCCAGTACCTAGAATCAGCAGCACAAAAGCGCGTAAAAAGAAGGCTTGAATTTTCATATCGGAAAAAATACGCAAAGTCCTAATATTTATAGAGCCACAAGGTCTAATAATAGGCTTGCAAGTAAGTATTGAGTGAAAATTGTTGAATTTTTGAGGAATTATTAGCGGGATGAAGACCTGATATTTTGAAT
>JBCAWW010000981.1:0-2574 GCA_038534415.1 Bacteroidota bacterium
GGCAAAAATTGCCGTAGCTGTGAGCATAAAAAAGATTGCAAATACCATTGGGATATCACCAAGAGTGAACGGAGCATGCGTCTATATGTGGATAATGAAAAATATGATGGATATGTCCGAGACAACTGCCTATTTAGAGAGGAGATCAATATCTACGATAAGATGTCTGCTCAAATCAAGTATGCCAATGATGTGATCGTCAACTACTCTCTGACCACTTATTCTCCTTTTGAAGGTTGGCGGATTGCCTTTAATGGCTCTGAGGGGAGGCTAGAAGCCTGGTTAGATATTCCCTATTTTGACAACGAAAGTTTGGACCAAGCGGAGCTGCATGCAGCCGAGATGAATCAAGAAGGTAAGGAGAGTGAGCAATATCAGCCATTGATTACGCATAAACTCTGGAACAAGCATGAGGTGGTCAAGGTAGGCTATGAACGAGGAGGACATGGAGGCGGAGATAAGCGTCTGCACGACAAGATATTTGTCAATCCAGAGGCACCTGATCCTTATCGTCATGCGGCAGGTACTAGAGATGGTGCGATGTCCATATTGATAGGGATTGCGGCTCGTAAGAGCATAGAGTCAGGTAATCCGATCCGCATCGCGGAACTCACAGATCTAGAGCCAAGGGCAAAGAGACTCTAACATTTGGTAGTAAAAGACTGAATTATAGGCAAAATGCTATATAATTCAGTCTTTTTTCACAAAAACTTAATCTTGAAGCAACCAAATAGCGAAAAATACGTTAGCAGAATTTTTAGCAAAAAGCGCCTTTTTTTACAATTATTCAATCAAGGGAGTGGTTTTTTTGCAAATCTTTTAGCATATTGTAGGTGAGTTACCAGTACATTATAAAACTTAGATTCCTGTATGAAATCCCGCCTTCAACCAGCAAAAAGAAATCCTATTCGCTCCGCAAAGAAAAGAACCAAGCACAGCCTCAAGGCGAGCAGTGCCGAAAATCGCACTTCACACCTACGCCAGGCCGTTCGTTTTGACGACATGGAAGACTAAAAAATATCTGTTTGATATATCTGTTTTGGAGGGATTGCATTTGCAGTCTCTTTTTTTTTGTGCCTAAAATAATCTTCAGCAGAAGAAAAAAGTCAACTTATTAATCAACTTCACTCGCCAGATTTTATCAATAAATCTGAGGATTTAGTCAAACGGATTCCGAAATCGATTTCGCCAAATACTTGCATAAATAGATTTTTTGCCTATTTTTATTCCAATCAAGCGGGGATCAAGCTAGAAACAGACGTAAGACCCAACGAAAAAAATCCTTTTTTATTGTTCATAATTATATTAACTTTGGTTCCCATATGCTCAACTAGTCTCATTATCACCTTTAAGTTCCATTAAGTATGGATCCACTACACACACCCAAGCTCAAATCACAATCACAATCTAAACCAGAGCAAGAAGAAATGAATCTCGATGAATCCATGAGCTTTGAGGACTTCAAAGAGCAAGAGTTTGGGCCAGACGGAACTCCGGAACGCATTGATTTTCAAGCGAAAGCAAAAGCGTTTAGAGTCGGAGCGAAGCTAAAAGAGTTTCGCAAAGCCCAGCAGATGACCCAAGAAGAACTGGCCCGAAAGATAGGCACGCATAAAGCTTATATCTCCCGTATAGAAAACGGGGCGGATATGCAATTAAGCACTTTGTATAAATTATTTCAGTTTGGCCTCGGCCTCAATGTTTTACTCATAATCGGAGAAGCGATCGAGTAGTCGCCATTACAACCGGTCCCAACATATGTCAAAACCAGCCCGCGATGATAAGTCGCGAGCTGGTTTTTGTCTTTGAAATAGTATGCAAGCAGCACAAATTGTAAAAGAAGCCTAAGGTGTCAAATACTACTTTTTGAGTATTGATTCTTCACCCAAGCTTTTTTATTTAACCATTCTAGCTAACAATCGATAGTTAGCTGATCAAGAAATTAGAGAGATACCCCTTAATACCATTTGCGATGAAAAATTACCCCTCACTACCAAATCTTTCGATCAGAATACCTGATCCCCCTTTCATTACCTACCCAAACTTCAAGCGCTATGATAAAAATCCAAATTTATGGTCCACAATTCCCTGTTTGGTTTAGGGCAAAACCTGAACCTCATAGGAGGTTCATCGGTTACGAGATGGAACGGGTTGCAAAGTCCTCAAATTGGCCAGCTAACCTTTTTCATACATCTTCGATGAACACCGACTTGCTACTACTTCCAGTAGTATTTGATCCTGGCGAAAACTCCGAATCATACACCTTGATTGGATTTCGCCCCCTAGGCTTAGAAAACTGGTTCGTCATCCTAATGGGATGCGACCAAAGCTGGAACAAGGTTTCCCCTCGTTGCCTAGAAAAAGCCGGAACAATAAAAGAGGCATATATGAATCGTTCAAAATTATAGTCATGGAAGAATACCCATTATGGGATCATTCGGAGTTTTTGGCGAATGGTCTAAACTTAAAAAACAAGAAAGACAGGAAAAGATTTTGGCGAGAAATGTGGCTTCATACCACGAAATATCGATTTCCCATAAGGCATCAGAGAGAGTGGAAAGATTTTTTCCATGC
>JBCAWW010000982.1:0-2557 GCA_038534415.1 Bacteroidota bacterium
ATAGCAGCACCCACTTGATCCGACCGTTGAAATTGGTCGTAATCTGAAAATGAAGGTTTTGCTGAATGATCTCATTGGGATCGGTATAAAACCAAGCCTCTTGCGAGCAAACGCCTATCGTACAAGGCGAGCCTCCATCGATGTCTACAGCCGGTCCCGGATTGGGGATAGGATTGCAGGCAACGCTAAAGGCAGCGGTTGCAGGTGCACTAAATGGGGAGGTATCCAAAGCAGGAAAAGGGACTAAAACTGCGGATTGGCAGTTGATTTGTGCCCAAGCGTTGGAAAAACCGAGGATACAGAAGAGGGTGAATATAGCCAGACGACCCAACATAACTTACGTGTGTTTTTAAAGCAGGAAAAGCAAAAATCTAAGAACTCTAAATTAGTCCCAAAAGTGTGGGTAAGTAGCAATCGGCCGTAATGTGGCCTCTAATTTAACTAAATTTACCCAAAACGAAATGCTTTCTTAGCCCTTAACTATTTGTTCACATTGGCAAATATAACAAAAATAATAATATATCTTACATAAAATATTTTATTTCTCCTGCCCGCTCCTTCTGACCTTTGACAGTTGATTACTCCCTAATGCAAAAAACCACCCTTTTACTCGCTAGTACCCTTACCGTAATGTCAGGGGCGCTGATTGCGCCGGCTTTGCCTCAGATGGAACTGGCTTTTGCCTCCACAGAAGGAGCCGCTTATCTGACCAAATTGGTTCTTACCTTTCCTGCTTTGATGATTGCGACCTTATCGCCACTGGCAGGTTGGCTGATCGATAAATTTGGTAAGATTAGGCTCTTTTTGCTGGCGATGTTGTTTTATGGCTTTGCGGGTTCGGCCGGCTATTTTTTGGATGATCTGTACCTATTGTTGGGGAGTAGAGCCTTGTTGGGGCTGGCAGTGGCGATGATCATGACGACGACCACAACCTTGATTGGCGATTATTTTGAGGGGGCCGAGCGCAATGCTTTCATTGGGGTGCAAGGTGCTTTTATGGCCTTCGGCGGAACGATTTTCTTAAGTATTTCAGGCTTTTTGGCTGATTATGATTGGCGCAATCCTTTTTTGGTTTACAGTTTTGGTCTAGTGGTCATGCTGATGGTATGGCGGTTCTTGCCCGAACCAGCACGCCCCCAAGTGGCAGAAAAAAATGAGCCCAAGACAAGCGCCCAAGTCCCCAAAGCACAAAGAAAATGGCTGGTATTGGTTTACCTTTCAGCCTTTGTCTCCATGGTGATGTTTTATTTCATTCCGATCCAAGGCCCTTATTTGATGCAAGCGATCGGGATCAGCAAGAGTTCGACTCAGAGTTTTGGACTCATTCTCACCACCTTCACGGCAGCGATAGTAGCCGTAAATTTTGGGCGTTTGAAAAAACGATTCACTTTTTCTCAGCTTTATACCGCTTGTTTGGGTTTGATGGCCACAGGATTTGTCATGGTCAGTATTTGGCCCAGTTTTATAGGAATACTGATCGCCATGGCCATTGCGGGTATGGGAGCAGGTTTGATGTTGCCAACGGCAACGACCTGCCTGATGCAAATGGCCCCTCCCGCACTAAGAGGCAGAATCATGGGCGGACTGAGTTCGGTGATTTTTTTGGGGCAATTTGTTTCCCCATTGGTTTCGCAACCCTTGGTAGATGCCAGTAGCTTGCCCCAAGCTCACCTATGGGCAGCCATTGCGGTGCTACCTTTGATCGCTATTTGGATGATTGCGGGACGTAGGTTTGCCTAAGCGACACCGCCAAAAAGGAGCGCCCCAAGGGCAGCGAGGACGATGGTAGCCATCAGGATACCAAAAGCAAGATTCATGCTTCTAGCGTTCCGCGAAGCGGCCTCCTCTGTCCCCCACTCCTCTATCCCGAGAGCTTGCTCCACAAGGGGCTTAGCCATGAAATAGTCTGCGGCTTTGACCATGAGGCGCATTCCGCCCTGACCAGCAGTGTGGTGAGGAGCGAGCTGAGAGATCATACCTTCAAAAAGAACACTCTCAATGCCTTCGTTTTCGAGCACCGAACGCAGCATAGATGCTTTGATCGGATCGGCAAGACGGACAACTTCTTTGAGCGAGGGATTATCCATAGTATTTGTGCTTTGTTATAAAGATGACGTTTGAAGCACAAAGGTTGCAATGGCGCTTGGCGACTTTTGGGGCCTGCTCCGCAGAACGCTTAGTCGCATAGGTCAGTCATACTCCAACAAGCCACACAAGGAGATTGCTCCTCGCCCATTAGGACTCCTGTCAAAATAGGTAATACCCCAGAGGCGAGAGAAGCGTTCTGCGCAGCAGTAAGCATAAAAATCTATCGACGAATCCACATCCTTAGGCCGAAGGTGAGCCTACCAAATTGAGAGCCTATAAAACGAATCGGATTTTGGCGAAAGACGATGACTTCTCCATAAAAGGCAAGATTATCGTCAAGACTAATGGAGCCCAACTCGTAGCGGTTTTGCTCATTATGCAAAGGCAGGCTGATTTGCTTATTTTCAAAGCCAATATAAGCCAGTTCGAGGATAAGATTCTCTTGTGCCTCATTCTCCTCCAGTTTTAG
>JBCAWW010000983.1:0-2557 GCA_038534415.1 Bacteroidota bacterium
TTTTATTACAAATCAACGGCTGGAAAAAAATCCGCTGACATTTTCGTTTTCGTAATGAAACCCAATTTTGACCGACAGATAGGACATGATATCTAAATCCTGTAGGAAGTATCGGGAAACGCTTCGTTTTTTATAACTTCGCGGGATACGCTTACAAGAGCTTAAAAAAATATGGCAAACATCATCTTTTGGATAATAGTCTCAATCGTAGCTGCTGCTGCCGCCTTTGGACGATACAAACTTTATGAAAGAGCAGGAAAGCCAGCTTGGGCTGCCTTTGTGCCTGGTTACAATCAATTTGTCAAATTACAGATCATAGGTAAGCCCATCTGGTGGTTGGTATTGCTGTATCTCCCTGTCATAGGCGTATTGGTCTGGGTAGCGATGGCCATTGAATTTGCCAAAGCTTACGGCAAGCATAAACTCAGCGAGCATGCAGCCGCTTTGATCCTGCCATTTTACTACCTCCCTAAGATAGGGATGGAAGAAAACACTCGTTATTTAGGACCACCAGAGGAGCAGAAAAAGGTCCCTACCAAATCTGGTGCTCGTGAATGGGGAGATGCCATCCTTTTTGCAGGGGTTGCAGCATTGATCATCCGGACTTTGTTTATCGAGGCCTTTATGATCCCCACCAGCTCAATGGAAAACACCCTCCTGGCGGGCGACTTCCTGTTTGTGAGTAAGTTTCATTACGGAGCGCGTCTCCCAATGGTACCGGTATCCGTGCCATTTATCCATAATAAGATTGGCTCAGGTAAAAATGCTACCCCCTCTTATTTGGACATCATCCCGATGCCTTACCTCCGCTTACCTGGCCTTAGCAGTGTTGAACGCAACGACATCGTCGTGTTTAACTATCCCGCCCATGATATACATGACCTGCGGGATGGGGCGGGGCTGGTCGAACCGATCAGCATGAAGGAAAATTATATCAAGCGTTGTGTAGCGGTACCAGGCGATCTCTTGGAAGTACGCGACCAACAGATTTATATCAATGGCGAAAAAGGCGATAATCCTGAAAATATGCAGTTGCAGTACTTGGTAAATACCAAGCAAAACTTCAACTATCGCCGCCAACTCAAGGAGCTAGGAATCAGACCTAGTACCGAAAACACAAACGTAAACTGGAAGGATCTCAATAATACCACCCACTATTTTTGGGCCAATAGCAAGACAATGGAAGCGATTGGTGCTATGCCACAAGTAGTCAAGGTTGATACCATTGATGAGAAAGGGCCCGAATATGGTCCCGGTATTTATCCTAAGATACTCAACACCAAGGGGCAAACCTTTGCCTTTAATCGCGATTATTACGGTCCAATCACCGTTCCGAAAAAAGGTATGACAGTAGAGCTCAATCGCGAAAATCTGTCTTTATACGCTCGTTGTATTCAGGCATATGAAGAACACGAATTGGAATATGAGGAAAAGCAGGGCAATGTCAGCAAGATCATGATCGATGGGCAGGAAGTGAAGGAATATACCTTCGAGATGAACTATTACTTCATGATGGGAGACAATCGTCATAACTCAGAAGATAGTCGCTACTGGGGCTTTGTACCAGAAAACCATATCGTTGGTCGTCCACTATTTATCTTCTTTTCCTACGAGAAATTTCCAGAGCAAAACTTCTTCCAAAACATCCGCTGGAGCCGTATTGGCTGGCAAAAGATCAACTAATGGCAGATAATCAAGCGGCCCGTTGGCTACGATTAGAAGAGTGGTTTCGCACATTATTGGGCAAACAACCCAATATGGAAGCTATCTTATTTCTGATCGGCGTGAGGGAATTGGGCAGTCCGCCCAAAGAGTTTGAGAAGGAGGAGAAGATGGAGCTCATCCATATTGCGATCTGTCGTTTGCTTTCTCAATCAGGCTATTATGAGCTCTCCCATCTCGATCAAGATGGTTGGCCTCACTGGAAGCTGATCAAAGATTTACCTCATCAGGATATGTTTTCGCAAGTGCATCTACTGCGAGAACATATTCTGACCTATTTTGAAGAGGAGGAAATATTCAAGGCATGAATGCACATCTAAATAGATTGTATGCTTATCACGATTGGGCCAATCGCCAATACTTTCCTATCCTAGGATTGGAGGCGGTCCCCGCCGAGTGTATTCGTCTTTATAGTCATATCCTCAATGCACATGGCATCTGGATGGCGCGCATCCTCAATCAAAAAGTACCCGTAGCTGCTTTTGATATTCACAAAGTCGAAAACTTTCCGCAGATCCACGAGGGTTTTCAAGCTCAGAGCGTGCGGCTGTTAGAGATAGAGCGCAACTTAGATCGCGTCATCAATTATAGCAACTCCTCCGGAGAACGCTTCAGCAACTCGCTAGGCGACATCATGGCTCATATTGTCAACCATGGTACTTATCACCGTGGCCAAGTAGCGATGCTCTTACGCAAAGCAGATATTGCGCCGGTGCAAACAGATTATATCTTTTACCAGCGAGAGCAAGGAAATCTGTAGCTTCTAATCTCGCCTAAGCCTTAATTGGCGTATAATTTGGAAATACCGACGATCTTGTCCTCCAATCATTTCTGC
>JBCAWW010000984.1:0-2555 GCA_038534415.1 Bacteroidota bacterium
GGGATTAAAGTTGGTCTTTCTCAATGGCTGCTCGACACAGGCCCAAGTCAAAAAACTACTCGAATTAGGGATACCCGCAGTGATCGCTACGCATGCTCCTATCGATGATCTGCTCGCGAGAAAGTTTTCTGGGCATTTTTATGATGCCTTGGTGGCCGGGGCAAGTATTGGAGAAGCCTTCCAAGCTGCGGCAAATTTTGCTAGCGCTTCGGGTCAAAAACAGCCTCAAATGCGCGCTCTCATTTGGGAAGAGGAAAGCGAAGCCACAGATCTTGATTGGGGCTTATTTCACCATCCCGATCGTGCGGACGTCCTTGACGAACGCTTACCCTCAGGCATGCGCGAAGAGGTACCCGAGAGCTTTGAGCCTAACCAGCTTTTGATCGAAGAAATTTATCAAGCCTTACTCGAAGAAGAAGTACTCAGTCCTAGCAAAAAGCCTCCCAAACTCAGTCGTAAACGGATGGCGATTCTCAATCACCTCCCCGCCCCTATCGCTGAGCATTTACGTAAGTTATTCGTTCCCCTAGGGGATCAGGACGAAGGCTACAACAAAATTGGGTCCAATCGACTGCGTCAACTCAGTGCGACCTACCAAGTCCTGATGGAATTGATGTGCTTTACGCTCTTGGCTCAACTCTGGGAGGAAAGTCTCAAAAAAAAATCAGTCCCCTTACAAACTAGTACCAAGGAGCAAATTCTCAGTTTTTTGCAGCAGCCTGCGGCAGAACGCCAGCGTTTCCATTTCATCCCCTTTATCCGTAGTCTACGCCAAGCCTTGGATGAAGCGAAGATCGAATACTTCGTCGAGGAACTCAACCTCATGAGTCAATTGATCGCGGAGGATACAGACTTTCGGCGAGGCTGTAGCTATTTTGACTTTTTGCAGCAGCGCCTGATCCAACAAAATGACACACAGTTGCATACCGAAGTAGGACGCCTATGTGTGGAGGCAGAAAAACATCTAGCGGCGATTTTTGCTGAACTAGGCTATCTCGGACACTATACCCTCGCGACCATCAAGCAGATATTGGTGCAAAAGCATCGGCATCGCAAAAAGGCGAGTTTTGAGCATGTAGTAGTGCGCTTGGTTGATCTCTTAGGTGGTATGGACCAAGAAGACGAGGTTTTTGCCAGCTTTCTTGACAGCCAATCGGTGATCCTCCTCAAAGAAGAGGAAGAAGATCAATCACTTGAATTTCTCAGTCTCTCGCCCTTTGTGATCGACGAAAACGCCTTTGTGGACAATAGCGACGTCTCCAAGATTTACTTCTACCATCATCTCCAAGCACATCCCAAGGCATGGGCTTATCATTGGGCCTACAAACCCAAAGATCCGCCTCTACTGGTGCCGGGCAAAAATTTTGCGTTGATCGAAGAGCAAATCGAAGCCTTCCTGAGCAGTTTACAATCCACCGCTAATCCTCTCGCCTAATATGGAATCCCCTTTCAAATTTTTGGATGCCTATACGCGGGAAGATCACGATCAGTTTTTTGGTCGGGACGAAGAAACCGCGCAACTCTACGAACTCGTCAACCAAAATCGCTTAGTCCTCCTCTATGGACCTTCTGGTACGGGCAAGACATCGCTCATCCAATGTGGATTAGGCAATCGTTTTGACGCCACGGACTGGTTGCCGATCTCTGTCCGTCGCGGCGATCATCTGCCCCGTTCCTTGCAAAGGAGCCTCGAACAACAAGCAGGCGAAAAGCTGGACGGAGCGTTCTGGGAAGCAGCAGACAATCCCCTACTTGAGTTGATCGAAGACCTCTTTGCCGAATATCTCCGTCCGGTCTATCTGATATTTGATCAGTTTGAGGAGCTATTTGTTTTGGGCAGCGCTGCTGAACGCGAGATCTTTGTGCAGGCAATGGCCGATATCTATGCCGCCAAATTGCCCTGCCGTTTGCTCTTTGTGATGCGAGAAGAATATCTGGCCCATCTCTACGACTTTGAAAAGCAAATCCCCAGCCTTTTCAGACGTCGCCTGCGGGTGGAGGCCATGAGTGCCCAACAAGCAGCTGGAGTAGTAGCAAAATCTTGCGCGCGTTTCAACATCAGCTTTGAAGATCCAGCGCAAAACCCCCAAGACATCATCAGCAAAATCTCCTCCGGTCGCTCGGGAGTGGTCTTGCCTTATCTACAAGTCTATCTAGATCGCCTATATCGGGAGGACTTTGCTCGCACCTATCCGCAGGGGACTACTGCTGCGCAGAACGCTTGGCCGGAGCTGGAGTTTACCAGCGCAGAGATCGAGGAATTTGGAGAAATCGGCGATGTACTCAAAACCTTTTTGCAGGAGCAGAGCCAGCAAATCCAAAGCGATTTGCAAGCCCAATATCCCCAACTGCCGGAGCGCGCAGTACGCAAAGTGCTCAATAGCTTTGCCAGTTTGCAAGGCACGAAGATCCCCCAAGCCCGCTCAGAGCTCAACTTCCCTTTCCTCGACAAAACCCAGCTAGACTCCATTCTAAATCGCTTAGAGCAGGCCCGTATCCTCCGCGAAGAAGAAGGCCGATACGAACTCGCCCACGACACCCTCGCCGGAGAAGTA
>JBCAWW010000985.1:0-2554 GCA_038534415.1 Bacteroidota bacterium
CGATCAGGCGCCTCATGTCCTCCAAATAGTAGATAAACAAGCCCTCCAAAATGATAACCTGGGCTGGCTCGACTACGATATCTTTGGGCTTGACGGCTGGATTATTGAAAGTATACTCTAAGCGAGTGATACGCTCCCCCATGATTAGGCGATTAAGATCCGCAAGTAGCTCATCTAAATAAATCGAATCTGGATGATCAAAGTTGACATGCCCTTCTTCGTCCCGATGCTGCTCTGCTAGCGGTTTATAGTAATTGTCCTGTGATATGAGGGAAATCTCTTGGCCTGGTAAGCGCCTCACCAACTCTTGTAAGAGATAAGATTTACCCGAAGCAGATGCTCCGCATATGCCTACGATATAGGGTTTCTTCATGATGCTTATTTAAGGATGAAGTCTGCAAATTTACGTACCGCCCTGCCGCGATGTGAAATTGCATTTTTGTCTTGAGCGCTGAATTCAGCAAAGCTCAGTTCTGCCCCTATTGGTTGAAAAATCGGATCATACCCAAAGCCCCCCTCGCCCTGTGGGCTATGCAAGATGTTGCCTTCTACCTGACCTTCAAAACAAAGATTTTCACCGTCCTTATGATACGCGATGACTGTTCTAAAGCGAGCCAATCGGTTGTTATTGTCTCCCAATTCTTGCAGTAGTTTTGCCATATTGGCTTTTGAGTCTCGCTCAAGGCCTGCATATCTAGCCGAAATTACCCCTGGCGCACCATCTAATGCGTCTACCTCCAAGCCTGTATCATCTGCAAAACAAGGAAGATTTGCGGCTTTGGCAAAGGCTTCCGCTTTCAAAATCGCATTGCCTTCTAAAGTGGGTTCTGTCTCTTCGACATCCATATCGAGGCCTACATCAGCCAGGCTCAAAACCTCGTATTGAGCCCCTAAAATTTCCCTTATCTCTCGTAATTTATGAGGATTATTGGTCCCAAATAGGACTTTTGGCTTAGACATATTGTTACCTTAATTCAGTGATTTTTTAAGCGTTGCCATGGCTTCTAACACTTGACGAGTAGCACTTGGATCTGTTTGGCATTGCTGTAAATTGGGCAAAGGCCAAACCGTTTTATCGCCTGCTTGAAGGTGCGCTGGCCACTGGGCATCCATCTGATCAAATAGCAGGACAAATGGCTTTTCAGAACTGCTTAGGTCGATTGATTTTGCCTCATCGGAGATGATCCCAAAGCCAACCATTGTCGGATCAATTTGGGCTTGTAATAGCTGATTTTTCAATAAGCCTGTCAAGTCTCTATTCGCAAATTCTTGCTTGCGGAGTACTACTACAAATTGAGCCGTAGGCCGCATTTTCCAGACGGCTTTTTCACCTGTTGTTAAAAGATGGACGGGAGGTGGACTTGGCACTACTGCTGCAGGCTCAGCCGCTACCGGCTTGGGGGATTCAACAGCGGGCGTGCTTTCAACTACTTCTTTAGGATTGGGGCTAGCTTCTTCAGTCTGTGGGCTTGGCTTGACCGCTTCTGCCTTTGTCTCGGCAGCTATGGGGGCTTTCTCCTGCGGAGGAACGCTTCCCCCTTTGGCTTCATCGGCTTCGATCAAAAAGAATCTCTCACCATAAAGAAGGTTGATATCGTTGCTAGAAAAATCCATACCTAAAGGTACAAATAAAACCCTCAATCTAACTCATCTTACCCTTCCAAATCAGATTCATGGCGATACTGATTCCTGTCAAAACAATTGCTAATACCCAAAAGGCTTCAAAGCCAAATTTGCCGCTGAAGTTGAGACCGACAAAGGGACCCAAAATGGCCGTGAGTGACCACGTCATCCAATACCAAGACATATAACTACCTCGATTCTCATCATTACTGACGTTGAAGGGGATTGAATTATTAAAGGGTAGAAAAAGGATCTCACCCAAGGTGAAAAAAACGATTGCTACAAAGCAGAGCCAAATCGCTCCCGGAAAAAGAAAAGGAGCAAAGGAAAGTGCAAAGCAGATCAGGCCCAATAATATCGCTAAACGTACCATCGACTTCTGCTCCAATACATGTACAATGGGCATCTCGATCAAACTGATCGTAATACAATTGAAACCCATCAGTATACCGATGATCCGCTCGTCAAAGCCCCATTTCGTTTTTAGAAATACTGGCACTGTATGAAACCACTGGATAAAACAAAAACCCATCAGGAAGGTGGCCAGCAAAAAAAGCATATATGCTTTGTTGCGATAAGGAGGGATAGAAGGGGCGGATTGTGCTTCTTCCTTTTCTGCTTCTCCCCCTTGGGGAACGCTCCGTTTCGACTGCCAGTTCCGCGAAGCGTACATAAAATAAAAAGAAGCCAAAATGCAAGTAAACCCATCTATCCAAAACAACCATTTATAGCCGTAGCCAGTGGCCAGAAAGCCTCCTATCATTGGCGCTGCTGTCATGCCGAGATTGATCGCCAACCGCATGAGTGCCATGGTTCTTGCCGTCTGATCCTTTGAGACAAAAGAGCCTAAATAAGACATGAATGAAGGCCGAAAAGCATCTCCAAATAAAGCGGTAAGAAAGATTAAGGTGGCAAAATGAACAAAGCTATC
>JBCAWW010000986.1:0-2539 GCA_038534415.1 Bacteroidota bacterium
CCCAATGCACCTTATATGGAGTATTGGGAAGGCTCGTTTCCCCCGGTCCTCCAACCGTAAAAATCACAGGATCAGCTTTAGGATTTGCACTACGGCTTTTGAAGATATATACCGGCAATTGTATAGTAGGGCCATCTGGCTTTGCCCGATTTTCTAGTACTTCTAGATACCCGAAGGTATAGGTCTGATCCTTTTTGATTTTGATCGGAGGCTTTCTCTTCACGATAAAGCGTGGTTCAAATTTATTCCTTGATGGAGTCGGTTCAGTGCTACTGATGAGCAGGAGACTAAGTCCTAAGGCAACAAATAAAAAGTGTTGATTTTTCAATTTCAGGTTACTTTTCATGGCTTAAAGCATTTGTTTACTCACTGCGTTTTCGGTTACTACTTGTCCATCGAGGAGACGGATAATACGATCGCCAAACTCCGCACAATATTGAGAGTGAGTCACCATGATAATGGTCGCGCCAGCATCATTGAGTTGTACCAAAGTTTTCATGACGTCATTGCCACTCGCGCTGTCAAGATTACCGGTAGGCTCATCCGCGAGAATTAAAGGAGGATTGTTGATCACGGCTCGGGCTACGGCGACTCTTTGCTGCTGTCCACCCGAAAGCTGCTGCGGGAAGTGCTTGGCTCGATGCATCATGCCGAGCTTTTCGAGCTGTGCCTCCACGCGCTCTTTGCGCTCTTTTGCTCCTACTTTGGTATAAATAAGGGGCAGCTCTACATTTTCAAACACACTGAGTTCATCGATCAGATTGAAGCTCTGGAAGATAAAGCCAATGTTTTCCTTGCGAACCTTTGATCTCTGGCGTTCGGTGAAACCGGATACCTCATACTCGAGAAAATGGTGCTCGCCGCTTGTGGGAGAATCAATCATCCCGAGAATATTGAGCAGCGTCGATTTGCCACAACCTGAGGGCCCCATGATGGAGACAAATTCACCTTTTTTGATTTCGATATCGATCTGATTGAGGGCGGTCGTTTTGACCTCATCGGTGCGATAAACTTTGGTGAGTGCTTTAGTTTGTATCATGCTATTATTTTTTTGTCATTGGCAATGGTCTGAACCACCCTTTTCGCTTCGCTCAATTCCCCTCACGATCCCGAAAAATCGGGATCGGGATTGAAAGGAGAGGAAAGGGGAGGTTGAGCCTTTCTACCATAAAATTTATTATTCTGTTAGTAGATTATTGCAGAACGAGTTCTTCTTTCTCGCCATAGGTGTCGTAGCTAGAGATGATGACGATTTCACCATTTGATAGCCCGTCTAAAATTTCGAAGTGGTTGGGGTTCTGGCGTCCAAGACGAATTTCTCGCCTTCTTGCAATCCCATCGGCACCCAGCACATAGACCCAATTGCCTCCTGTGCTCTGGAAAAATCCGCCTTTACCGATTAGCATAGCCTGTGTATCATCGCTGAGAGATAGTTTAAGCGAGATCGTCTGCCCACGCTTAATGTTTTCAGGACGATCCCCCACAAATACCAAATCGACTTCAAAAGCTCCGTTTTGTACATCTGGATAGATTTTTTTGATTCGTAATTGATAGTCTTTATCATCTAGCGTAAATGAACCTTGTTGATTGGGAAAGATGCGCGAGATGTAAAATTCATCTACTCGCGCTCGGATCTTATAGTCTTCCAGCACATCAATCTGAGCTACACGGCTACCTTGATTGATCAACTCACCGATCTCCGAGTCAAAGGCCGAAAGCTGGCCATTGATCGGGGCCTTGATCACAAGATTGTCAAGGCTGTTTTTGGCAAACTCAAGGTTTCTTCTCATCAGGTCCACTGAGGTTTCCATCTGCTTGGTCTGCAATACCTGAGAGAGGGAATCCTTCTTGATCGTCATATCGAGCAATTCTCTGCGACGCAGCAAATGCTCATATTCGTCTTGGGTTTCTTCATACTCCACCTGTGGGATGATGCTGTCTTGGTAGAGCAAGCGATTGCGCTCGGTACGTTTGGAAAGCAAGTCTATGCGGTAAGCGACGTCTAGCGCTTGTTCGCGCAACGACAAACTCTGCTGCTCTTGCACGATCCCTTGATAGCGGATCGTATTGATTTGGTCAACGATTTGGGCTTCTTGGTTGAGCACTTCTAGCTGTAGGTCCAGATTTGTTAGCCGCATGATGGGCTGTCCTCTTTCGACCATGGTACCATCCTCCACAAAAATCTCTTCAATTTTGCCGCTTTCGATCGCATCGAGATAAACCGTCTTCTTTGGTTCAACCGTACCGAAGATCGTGATAAACTCCTTGAATACGCCGGTTTCAATTGTATCCGTCAAAAGACGCGCTTGCTCAACATTGAGGCGAGACTTGCCCGTATCGCGATAGATAGCGGTGAGAAAAACCACCGCGGCGATAGCCAGCACCGATATCCAACCGATCCTTTTGGCGGACCATCTCTTCTTTTCTATGCGTTCATCCATTCCCATGATGTTTCTTTTTTTATTGGCGGTATGCCATAATGAATCGAATCTTTGTGCCATAAAGCATAAAACACTGGCTAAGTGTTTATAAGCCAGTG
>JBCAWW010000987.1:0-2539 GCA_038534415.1 Bacteroidota bacterium
CGTGGAGGAAGCCGAAATCAATGAAATGCCAGATCCTGATAAAGACACCTTTACAGGATATGTGCAAATGCCTTATGAAGAGGAAGCCAAAGAAGCTATCAGTGAGCTAAATGGCGAATGGATTGATGGACAAGCCATCTCCGTAAAAGCAGTCCAAGCAAAAGAACCGCTCGAGACTCCTAGTGATACAGCTGATGATGAGCTCGAAGAGGAGGAAATCGAAATCGCTCCTCCTAAGACCGAGTTGCGTCGCAAAGGGACAGAGGTATCGGAGGATTAGTCTCAAGATAGCTTTCTTACTATGCAAAAAATGACTGGGGTCGTTTGTATCTTTGTGTAGATGGATATGCAAGCGGCAAAGGACGCACTCAAAAAATATTTTGGTTATGATGAGTTTCGCCCTCTCCAGGACGAAATCATCGAATCCGTATTGGCTGGACAGGACGGATTGGTTTTGATGCCCACTGGTGGAGGAAAATCGATCTGCTATCAGATCCCAGCAGTAGTGATGAGCGGGATGTGTGTAGTCGTTTCGCCGCTGATCTCGCTGATGAAAGACCAAGTCGAAGGTCTACGCGCCAATGGTATTCAGGCGGCATTTCTCAATAGCGCACAAACTTATAAGCAACAGCAAGAGGTCGTCGAAGATGCCTTGATGGCAGATATAAAATTGCTTTATGTCTCGCCCGAAAAGATGGTTTCTTCTGACTTTATGAATATCCTCAGCAGCGTCAAAATCAGTCTTTTTGCCATCGATGAGGCGCACTGTATTTCCTCTTGGGGACATGATTTTAGGCCCGAGTATACCAAGCTAAGCTTCCTCAAAAGACGCTTTCCTCAGGTGCCAGTCATTGCCTTGACGGCTACGGCAGACAAACTTACTCGTCGCGATATCGTGCATCAATTGGGTTTGGCTGCGCCACGGCAGTTTGTGGCCTCATTTGATCGCCCCAATTTGAGCCTCAATGTTTTGCCTGGCCAAAATCGCTTTCAGGTTATCCGCAATTTTATCAATGTCAGACCCAATCAATCGGGCATTATTTATTGTTTAAGTCGTAAGGAAACCGAAAAGCTAAGCGAAAAGCTCAATAATGCTGGCATCAATGCCTCTCATTATCATGCTGGGCTAGGCCCAAAGTATCGCGCCAAAATCCAAGAGGATTTTATCAAAGATGAAACCCCCATTATCTGCGCCACGATCGCTTTTGGGATGGGAATCGATAAGTCAAATGTCCGTTGGGTGATTCACTACAATCTTCCCAAAAATATAGAAGGCTACTATCAAGAAATTGGTCGTGGAGGCCGTGATGGCTTAGCCAGTGAAACCCTGCTATTTTATAGCTATGCAGACGTGATGCGCCTGCGCCAATTTGCCGAGGAGAGTGGACAGCCTGATATCCAGTTGGCCAAGCTGGACCGGATGCAGCAATATGCTGAAGCTGCCATTTGCCGCCGTAAAATCTTGCTGAGCTACTTTGGGGAACATATGTCGGAAAATTGTGGGAACTGTGATGTGTGTGAAAATCCTCCCAAGCAATTTGATGGAACCGTTTTGGCCCAGAAAGCACTTTCTGCGGTAGCCCGCTCCAAAGAAAGCGTAGGCATCTCACTGCTGATCGATGTATTGCGCGGTTCTGCACGTAAAGAGATCTTTGAACGTAAGCTGCATGAGGTCAAAACCTATGGTGCGGGTTCAGATATGCCCCAAGCGCAATGGCAACAGATTATTCTGCAACTTCTGCACCTCGGTCTGCTCGAAATTGCCTATGATCAAGGCAATGTACTCCGGCTGACCAATGCCAGTTGGGATGTGCTCAAAGGGCAACGCAATATTCAGATGGTGCATTTCCAAACCTATACCGAGCGTAGCAAGGCCCGCAAAGAAAAAGCCAGACCTCAGTCCAAAAAAGAAGCCTTCCAAGAAGCCCTATTTCAAAATCTACGCGATCTTCGCAGCCGTATCGCGAAGCGGTTTGATATGGCTCCCTATCTGATTTTTACGGATAAGACCCTCAAGGCGATGTCTGAGCAACTGCCTACTAGTCAGCCTGCTATGCTCAATATAGAAGGGGTAGGGGAGGCCAAAAATAAGCAATATGGCAATGCCTTCCGTCAGCGAATTATCAAATTTATTTTTGAGGAACTGCAGAGCGGACAGTTTGGTTTCAAACCAACGGGTAGCACTTATTTACAGACCTACTATATGTATCAGCAGGGCGAAAGCCCAGATGAGATTGCCCAAGCGCGTAAAATCTCTTCGCGTACGGTTTATACTCATCTCGCCCGCCTCATCGAGGATGGGCATGATGTCAATATCAACTCCTTGATCAATCGTCAGGAGCTCGCCCAAGTGGGAGAAGCGCTCACTCGCTTAGGCAAAAGAGAAGAGCTCAAGCCATATTATGAGTTTTTGGGAGGGCAGGTCAATTATGAAAAAATCAAATTAGGCCTGGCCTATTGGGCAGATCAGCAAAACAACAATTGATCAGGGCTTTACTGCTTCGCAGAACGCTTCCCTCCGATCGTAGTAAGCGGTAGA
>JBCAWW010000988.1:0-2533 GCA_038534415.1 Bacteroidota bacterium
GTATCCATGATATAAAGAGTCCCATAATATCTCGCGGCACTTATCACCTAATTTTTGCATATAGGATTTTAAGCGTTCGAGGGACTCGCTAGAAATCAACTGCTGCAAGGCGTTGCGGGCCAAGTCTGGGTATTCGGGGAGCTCATCGGCCCATTGTACGGCCTGCCGTTTTTGATCACGAATAAAATTGAGGCAGCGATTATTGAAGATGCGGTATAAAAAGGTAAAGAGGCTGCTATCCCCCTTAAAGCGATCGTTTTCGACCTGACGCATCATACTGACGACTGCATCAGCGTATAAATCTGTCGCGTCATCCTCATTGAGACGGTACTTTTGTTTGCCTTTGTAGACCAAGCCTTGATGCGCGTCAAAAATAATTTGAGCTGCTCGCTGCCGATCAAAACCACCTTTCTTAATGGCAGAAATCATCGCCTCCTCTTCGTACTTGGCTTTTTTTCTAAACATATAATCCTTATCCCCAGGCCTTTTGACAGCCCTAAGAACGAGAATTTAAAAAAAAATTCAAACTGCTGTTCAGATTGTCCGACGATTGGTGTCGAAGCAAAACGAGAACAATCAAGATATTCTCCCTACAGCACCTTTTTATTTTTGAATCATTGCTTACCATGTTTCACAATAGCACCGGACCTAGCCTAAGTATCTCTTAGCGAGTCCGGTCTTTTTTTCACCCTTTAAACACACAATTATTCTCTAAACAATTTTGTATTCGCGCACAGGAAGGGTCGATCACGCGGGTGGTCGCCCTTCTGCTTTTTACCGCTTACCCTTACAAAACCGCCGTTCCCTAAATCCCAGGTCGTTTTTTTGTATCCGCTACGACTTTATGCAATATTTATTCAAGAAAATTTGATTTGACTGTTCAGATCTTTTTTCAGTCGGGGTCTAAGCACAACAAATAACGATCCCGGCTAGCCTACCAGCAGAGCCTACCCTTTACGACGCTTTATTATCAACTATGCTTTATTTACCAAATGTTATGCTGCGCAATACAAAACACATTTTAAACGCATGCCTGCTCTTCGCTCTTTTTATTTTTATTACCCCTTCGGTGAACGCTCAGTTGCCAACAACCCCTACTAATGGTTTCAGAATCGATGGTTACCAGATTAATGGTGTTCCAGGCCCACTTTGTCTTTATATACCCGGTGGTCCTAATTTTACAGAAACTTGGATTACAAGATTAAGTAATGCTGCTCCAGCCAACTTTCAGGTATTTATCGTTTTGGATGATAACCAAGACGGCACCTATGACCCTTCCGAGATCATATTTAACACAACTACCACGGCTCCTATTGGTACAAACTTAGTCGGTGGTTTGTCAAGTACAATTCCTGCGGGTTTGCCCGGAAATACCAATACCTATATTGGTATATTTGAAACAGGAGTATCTTTCAATCCTAATGATGCCCTACACTCTGTGGTCCTCAAAGGTAAGGTTGGGACTAATTATGAATTGACGGCTTTGGTCGAAGACGATCCTAATTTCGTAGCGCCCCTTTGCCCATACGCTCAAACGACCCATCAAGACATTCCAGGAGTAGCCTCCAACGTCCTCATGGTCAATGGCCAAAGAGATTTGCTTGTAGATGTAAAAGAGAATAACAATGGGTCAGCAGTACCTTTTACCCTAAAAAGAACAATCTTTTATACCACGACTACCAATCCTATCCCAAAACCTTATCCAACCAACTTTGCAGTAAGCCCTGCAGTATATGTTCCCAATAGTCAGGCCAGCCCATTGCCAAACTATTATGATCCTTTACAATTAGTTTATTACCCTTCTGCTCCTGTGCATAATGAGCAAGCTTTTACTTATCGCATTTATTATCATGTCGTTGATCAAGATGGTTATCTCATCCCACTCAACCCCGGCACAAGCGCTCCGGGTATCATGACAGTTGATGGACAAGTCAATGCCTATAAATCTCACAATATCATAATGTGTCAGACTAATCATACAAATGAATCTCTGAATGCTGGTGTAATCGACTACCTACTACAAAACGGTTTGTCTGGAGGCGAAGAGGGTGCTTTTGGTGGGAATAATGGAGGAGAAGGTGGTGAAGGCGGCGAAAACGGTCGCGAAGGACTAGAAGCTAGCAATAGAGTCATTTTATTTCCTAATCCAAGTGAAGGTACTACCTATATGCATCTTGAGTTAGATCAGGCTTCTAGCATAAGCTGGGGTGTATACAACGCACAAGGCCAGCAAGTAAAATCCATTGATAATCAGATGGCAAAATCAGGTACTTATCACCTAGACTTAGGTACTCAAAATTTGCCTCAAGGACTTTATATCTGTCGATATCAAATTGGCGAAAAGACATATCAGGCTCGATTTATGAAGCAATAAGCTTGCAGTTTGATTAATAAAAGGGAATAATAGAAACCTTCCATAGTTTCAATTATTCCCTTTTTCCGTAATATTGTGAATCATGACTACTAAAGCTCTCTTCCACAGATTTTTTTGGAGCCTTCACCACCTTCTCCTCCATTATTCCCACCAAAAGCA
>JBCAWW010000989.1:0-2533 GCA_038534415.1 Bacteroidota bacterium
CCTCATTCCAGAATTGACCTTAAGGTCAAAAAAAGGCTAGATATGATTTGACTTCTGTTCATTTCCAATTCCCCAATTTTCGCATGAACAACAAAATATAGTAGAAATATTTAATAAATCGAAATACCTTCAGTCCAAGCTGAACAAAAAGTGTCTCTTTAGTTTAGTGATTTAGTGAATAAATAATGGCTCTAGCAATCACAGATTGCTAGAGCCATTAGGAAAAAATCTATCCTCAATTTTTTAGAAACACCACTCCGCTTTTTCGGATAAGCGTTCGGCGATGAGCCGTCTCTCAGCCTTACGATTGATAGGTGTGATCTTAGTATATCGCTTTAAACCCATGAGTAAAAAGGAAATTTCGTCTTTGGAGGCAAAGCCATATATGATTTCTTCACCTGCATTACGAACTACGCTGATGGAGTCATGTGCTAATAGCTGGGTGAGACGAATTTGATCTTCGCAGGCCTCTTCTCCTTTGACCGCAATCAATTTTTCGGTCTTTAGGATGGCGGATTCGAGGATGTATATCTGAGCCAAAATGTCAGCTGCATTGATCAGGATCTCTTGCTCCTCTTTGAGCTTCATCATGAGTTTTTGCACTGCCGATCCTGCAAGCAATAAAAAGGCTTTCTTGAGTCCTGCTAGTAACCATTTGGCTTCTGAAAGTGGTTCTTGGTAGGGATTTTCCTGTTCAGGAAGACTGCTGAGTTCCCCCATCACCTTTTGGACTGCGCCCAATAGATCTACTTGACCTCCCATCGCTTTTTTGAGCAGCATATCAATGCTGAGCATGCGATTAATTTCGTTGGTACCTTCAAAAATGCGACTGATGCGGGCATCTCGGTACATCTTTTCGATCTTTGTATCAGCCGAAAATCCCATGCCACCGTGAATTTGGACCCCTTCGTCTACTGCATAAGCTTCTGTCTCGGAACCATATACTTTAAGGATTGCGCACTCAATGGCATAAGCTTCTACGCAGGCTGATTTGGCCACACTCGCATCTACTCCCGCTTCAATCATTTCGTTATAAGCTTGGTCAATGGCAGCACCAGTACGATAAAGAGCTGCGTCTAGGCCGAAGGTGCGGGTTGCAATCTTGGCTAGCTTTTCTTTGATGGCACCAAAGCTCGCGATAGGTGTCCCAAATTGTTTACGCTCATTCGCGTAACGACTCGCTAGACCTAAGGCGCGTTTACTGGAGCCTAAGCAAGAAGCCGATAGTTTGATACGCCCAGTATTCAATACATTCAACGCGATTTTGAAACCCCCTTGGCGTTCTCCGAGGAGATTATCGACGGGGACAGCTACTTCATTGAAAAATACCTGACGAGTAGATGAGCCTTTGATGCCCATTTTCTTTTCTTCTTCACCTAGGGTAAGCCCGCCAAAAGCTTTTTCTACGATAAAAGCGGAGAGGTTTTTATCTCCATCTATTTTGGCAAAAACGATAAACAAGTCAGCAAATCCTGAATTGGTGATCCACATCTTTTGGCCATTCAGGATATAATGAGTGCCTGCTTCATTTAATTTGGCCGTGGTTTTTCCCGAATTGGCATCAGAACCTGCGTCGGGTTCTGTCAAGCAGTAGCAGCTCTTCAACTCACCCGTAATCATTTGGGGAAGATATTGTTGTTTCTGAGCTTCGTTGCCATAAAGTAAGATAGGAGCAATACCAATACTGGTTTGGACGCCGATCGTGAGGGCAAAAGAGTGGGCTCCACTCATGGTTTCGCTATTGCTGAGAGCGGTAACAAAATCCATCTCGATGCCACCATATGTTTCTGGTACCCCAATCCCTAGCATACCTAATTCTCCTGTCTTTTCTAAAAGGCGAGGGGCTAAGTTGAGGTCTTGTTGTGAATCTAAGAGTTCGGAAACTGGATCGATTTCTTGTTCGATGAAATCAAGGATACTTTCTCTGATCATGCGTTGCTCCTCGCTCAGGGATTCAGAGATGAAAATGGATTGGGGATCCGTATCCTTAATGATAAAGGTTCCTCCGGTGATATGCTTGGGGGCTTTGGTATTAGTTGCCATTGATTTTTATTAATAATGGTTTAGGCCTTTGTGCCTAAAACAAATATAGCAACATATTTGGAAATACTAGGCCTTTATGCCTAAAATTATTTCTGAGACATATTTTTCTCATTATGAGAACGTTTTTTCTAAAATTGAGAAAAAACGGATATACGGAAATTTGTTAAGTGATTGCTTATGAGTGTTTTAGGTTTTTGTGGCACAAAGGGAATAGCCTTTGCCTCTAGCTAAGTGTAAGTCAGTAAGCAAGTTTGTTTGGCTTTATGTGCCTCAAAGTGTTGAAAGCCTACACCAAAACTGAAAGGATAAAATTATATCTATAAAGATTTTTAAAGGTTAGGAAGTATCGTATTTGCCTTAATGTGGGGGCCCGTATCTGTAAGGAACGGGTCCTATTTTTTTGTCTTCGACTCCCGCTTCCCTGCTTGTTTATTTTGGTGAGAAAAGTTTTTGGGAGTTAGATTTTCAATTTGATAAGCCTCTTTATCAT
>JBCAWW010000990.1:0-2528 GCA_038534415.1 Bacteroidota bacterium
GTTGGGCTTAATTGATAATATTCTACCAGAACCATCTAGCGGAGCGCATTCCGAGCCATTAGAAGCCGCCAAAACCTTAAAAGAGTTCGAAGCTCAGTTGAGTCCGCAGACATTTTTTCGTTGCCATAAATCTTTTTTGATCAACGGCATCCATATCCAAAAGCAAAAAGAAGGAAACGTACTTGAGCTTTCCGGGCATAATGAGGTAGTCATCTCACGCCGCAAAAAATCAGAGTTTAAAACCTGGTTGGCCAATCTTCAAGGGATGATCCGCAGCCGTGATTTTTCGTACGCCTCCTTTGTATAGAAATAGTAGTCAGTAGTAGTTAAGTGTACATTCTCTCTTTGTTCAATCCCCGCGATACTGCAGCAAGTATCAGCGGGGATCTCTTTGTGTAGGTGGGTTGTTTTTTATCGGGTATGAGTATGAGGCAAGAGTTAGGCATCCAAGGCACAGAAAATCCGATGCGGAGTCAGCCGAGAGAAGCGTTCTGCAAAGCAGGCAAAAAACAAAAGATACCGGATATGCTCAATCCTTCACATTTCGGTATGACGGGAAAATCAGGTATCAAGTACCATCGAAATGTAGCGACGCAAAATGTTGCGTCGCCGGAGAGAAGCGTTCTGCGAAGCAGGCCTCAAAAGCAAAAGCTCCCTACCAAGCTTGCATCATGGGGCTTTGACACTTGAGTAGGGACAATCCTTTGGTCGAGGAAAAGCCAAGGCTTGTCGATGAATTGCCCTCAGAGGGACGCAAAGCGGATTATTTCCTTATCTTTTGCTTAGATAGCTACGTAAGATCAAAATATCCTCCCCAAGGATATACAATCATACCTAAGCGATAAACTACCTATGAACCGAATAAAACTATTGGGGCTAGCTGGCTTGATGCTGGTTTTTGCCCTCCCCCTCGCGGCTCAAAATGGACGTCTCGACCCATTGTTTAGCCAGTACGCAGATGATGCTCGCTTTTCTCGGGTCAATGTTTCCAATCGGATGTTTGATGTATTTGTGGACATCGAAATGGATAAGCCTGAAGAGCAAGAGATCATCGAAGCCCTCTCCAAACTTAATGGTATGAAAGCGCTGATCGGCAATGAAGTCGCTCAATCTGCTGATATATACCAAAACCTCCTCCAGAGTACGGTCTCAGATATGGAGGAACTCACGACGGTCACGGAGTCTGGCATTGAGTTTAAGTTTTTTGTTACTCGCTCAGGTGAGCAAATCACCGAATTGGTGATGGTAGGTTATGATCAATCGACGGTAATGATCATGAGCGTAGTCGGCGATATTGATCTCGAGGCCATCGCCAGCATCAGCCAAAGAATGAATCTACCAGGCTTCAAGAACTTCCAAAAAGTAAACCAGCAATGAAAAAGTTTAGCATAATCGCCTTAGCGATCCTTTTGTCGGCCACTGCTTTTGGGCAGAGCAAGACCATCAAACAATTTCAACGCGACACCAAGGGGCATAAGCTCTTTTTGTATCAGAGTGTCATCCGGGTGTTGAATCGCAACAAAAATCCTGATTTCAATAAGTTGATCAAGGATCTCGATCATCTGCGCTTTGTCAGTTCAGAGGCAACGGGAGCGGAAGCGATCGCGACCTTCCAGAAGATTGACCAAGGGGTACGTAGTGAGGGTTTTTACGAAATCCTCAGCTTTGATAATGCCGAAAACAAATGCCGTGTTTATGAGCTGCAATCCTCCAAAGGCAAATCTACTTGGGTGGTTACGCTTTTGATGGAGGGCGTACCGGCTGCCATCGAAATGAAAGGCTCCTTGGATATGCGATACATCAATGCACTCGGCAGCGTCAATATGGATGAAGTAAGTGGCATGCTACCCTTTGATCTCAAGGAGCAGGTCAGAGAAGAGATGTCTGAAGAAAAATAAGCCCTTACCTATACACACTCGTTTATGAATGTACTGAGTACTCGTAATCTTCATAAAAATTATGGCCGTATCACAGCGGTCAACCAACTAAACCTAGAGGTCCCCGAAGGCACTGTCTTTGGCCTCTTAGGCCCTAATGGTAGCGGCAAGACCACTACCCTCGGGATGATATTGGGCGTTACTTCCCCCACGAGCGGAGACTTTTTATGGTTTGGCGAAGCAGCTAGCCATAAGCAGCGCAAGCAAGTCGGCTCTATCTTAGAGAAGCCAAACTTCTACCCCAATTTTTCGGCCTATAAAAACCTCGCCCTCGCTTGCAAAATCAAGGAAGTGAGTAGCGATCGGATTGATGAGGTCTTGGAGCAGGTCGGCCTCGCCGAACGCAAAAACGATTCTTTTCAGACGTTTTCGCTGGGGATGAAGCAACGTTTGGCCATTGGCTCTGCCTTATTGGCTCATCCCAAAGTACTGATTCTTGACGAACCCACCAATGGGCTAGATCCCGAAGGAATCGCCGAAATCAGGGAGTTGATAATCGACATCGCCTCTACTGGCAAAACGATTATCCTAGCGAGTCACTTATTGGACGAGGTGCAAAAGGTATGCACCGACTTTGCGGTACTTCGCAAG
>JBCAWW010000991.1:0-2526 GCA_038534415.1 Bacteroidota bacterium
TCGACTTTCGGTCAAGCTCAACGAAATTGTCACTCTCACCAAAGATCTCCTTTTGGATGAAAATAACTCTAGCTCTCTAAGGGCGAGTTTGTTCAATATTCAGGCTTCTACGACCAATTTGACCAGCATCACTGAGGAGGTGGATAGTCTCGCTCGTGAGATTACCAAAATCGCCACCGATGCCGGCTCGGTCGTCAAAAACGTCGAAAACAATAACGATCAGATAGATCAGATCATTTCTAATGTGGTAAACACCACCGACTCTTTGGTCATGGCTTCTAATGAAATCAGATCTATCATGGGGGATGCTAGTGATGCCGTTGGCAATGTGGAAAACATGATCGCGAAACTCGATACCACTGGAGGTACGCTCGGACTCTTGATCAATGACCGCACCCTTTATGATAGCATCAATGCTACTACCGAAAACGTCAACGCAGTGCTAAGAGAAATCAAAGCTAACCCAACTCGCTTTTTTGATGATATCAAGATCTACCTGATCGAACGTAAACAAGAAAAGGGCGATAACTAGCCTTAGATACTTATGCAGGCACTTTTTACGCGACACTTCCCCGAAAGTGGGAGTCCTATCTTGCTGAGAGCACCCGGGAGGGTCAATCTGATTGGAGAGCATACTGATTATAATGATGGTTTCGTACTACCGGGAGCGGTAGATATGGGAATCTCTTTTGCGATTTCTCGCAATGATCTCAAGCAAGCAAGGCTTGTCGCGCATGATTTGGATGCCCACTACGAATGTGCCATAGATAATATCACCATCGCACCGGATTCTCATTCTTGGGCCAATTATGTGCTAGGAGTGATCGCACAATTGCAAGAAAAGGGGCATGAATTTGGGGGTTTTGACCTGATTTTTAGTGGAGATATACCTCGAGGTGCGGGTTTGTCCTCTTCTGCAGCCTTGGAGTGCGGAGCAGGGATGGCCATTAGTGTTTTATATGACCTAGCGGTCGAACGCTGGCCCTTGGTCAAAATGGCCCAAAAAGCGGAGCATACCTATGCGGGGGTGCGTTGTGGAATCATGGATCAATTTGCCAGTACCTTTGGCAAGGCCGAGCAAGTCGTGCGATTGGATTGTCGCACTCTAGAGTACGCTTATTTTCCTTTGCAGATGGACGATTACAAAATCGTGCTGTGCAATACGCAAGTTAGTCATTCTCTTGCCTCAAGCGAGTACAACACCCGTAGAGAAGAGTGTGAGCGGGGAGTTGCCTTATTGCAGGAGATCAATCCCAATATAAAAAGCCTCCGGGACGCTAGTCTCGAGCAAATCGAAGCGGTCAAGGACCAAATGTCTGATAAGGTATATGACAGGTGTCGCTATGTAGTAGCCGAAAACGAGCGAGTACTAAATGCTTGTGAGGCTTTGGCGAGTGGAGATCTCAATACTTTTGGCGATTTGATGTATGCCTCTCACGATGGCCTACAAAACTTATATGAAGTCAGTTGCCCCGAATTGGACTTCTTGGTCGCTCAAACACATGATGATCCCAATGTGTTGGGAGCCAGAATGATGGGAGGAGGCTTTGGCGGTTGCACCATAAATCTTGTCAAATCTGAAGCAGTGGCTGCTTTTCAAGCAAAAATGAAGTCCGCTTATAAAGCACAATACGACACTGAATTACCTATTTACATCGCCAGTCTCGTCGATGGGGTAGGACCCCAATAAAATGTTTATGCTGCTGCTTGAGCACGGTGGACATAACAATAGCCGTTCTCCTTGGCATTGTTGCGACATTGGCGTCCGCTCACCGTTGTTGCCATACATTGAGCAGACGCCTTTGCCTGAATTTGTGATTTTGCTTTCGTAACAGCTTTTTCTGCTGTTGCTTTGACTTCAATTGCGATTGGAGCGACCTTTTCTAGGCTCTTTTCCTCCGCTTCTTGCTTACGAGGCTTTTTTTTTAACTTAACGACCTTAGCCGACTTCGTCTTTTTGGCCTTCACTTTTTTCTTTGCCTTTGCTTTAGCAGCGGTAGCCTTCTTTTTTTTCTTTTTCGCCGCAGCTTCCTTCTTCTTCTTTTTCTCAGCCTTAGCTGCCTTGTCTACAATAGATTGCAATTGCTTCTTGCTCAGGGTTTTTCCCACCTTCTTGAGCAAATCTTTCTTCTTAGCCATATGGGTTGATTAAATTTAAGTTTACACAAAGGTAACATTAGGTTAACATTGAGTCAAGTTGGATTTTGCTATTTTGATACCAATCGGTATATTTGTTATGAATTAATATTCCAATAGTGTCGAAATCAGAAGAAACAAGGGCATTTATTATCCGAAAAGCAGCTCCCATATTTAATACCAAAGGGTATGTGGCTACTTCACTCAAGGATATTACCAACGCTACCCAGATGACCAAAGGGGCCATATATGGCAATTTTGGCAATAAGGAGGCAGTGGCCATTGCAGTACTTGAATACACCTCACAAAAAATTTTCAGCCTTATGGGCAAAATGGTGCGCAATGCTACCAACGCCCCTGATAAGCTGAGAGCGATATTGGACTTTTATG
>JBCAWW010000992.1:0-2525 GCA_038534415.1 Bacteroidota bacterium
AAAAGACGGAGGCAGGCTGGTTTCGCAATGTCTACAACTACCAGATCGTCAATAAGACCCAAAAGGAATTTCCCCTTACTTTCAAATTGATTGATCCTGTTGGTGGCAAAATCACGCGTATTGGTAAAGACATCGTGATGAAGCCTCAAGCAATGAATAAAGGAGTGATGATGGTAGATATCCCGCCAGCGGAACTCCATAGCTATAAGCAACGCATTCGAATTGAGATCTGGTCCGAGGACCGGATGATAGACGAAGTGGCGATCAATTTTCTCGGTCCCATGCCATAAGCTATGAAGCTCAAATACTCCTCATCGGATGATGAGCCTTCAGCCTTTAGCGGACTGCTAGATTTGTCCCCCAAAACTCGAAAGCCCCGAATCACACAAAAAACTTTTTCTCATGAGCTGGAAATACAAAATCGCCGCTTTATACATAGGCTTTGTCGCTGTTATTCTCACCGGAGTGATCGCTTCTACCGGTCATAAGTACCAACTCGTTCGTACTGATTATTACGAAGCGGAGGTCAATTACCAAAGTCGTATCGATGAAATCCAAAATCAAGCCTTACTCGAAGAGAAGCCGTTGATCTCTCAAAACGATGAGCACATCGTCCTATCCTTCCCTACCGCACTGAAAAACGCAAAAGGGGAGATCAAGCTTTACCGTCCCTCAGATCATGAACTAGACCAGAAACTTCCTCTACAACTGGCATCTGGGCAGCAATTATTGGACAAGAGAAGCGTTCGGCAAGGCCACTGGATCCTCCAACTCAGCTACCAACAGAATGGTACTAATTACTATCAAGAACAGAGTATAGTCGTGAAATAATGCTTTGGACCGCCTTTACATTAGGACTTTTGGGAAGCTTGCACTGCATGGGTATGTGCGGCCCAATTGCCTTGAGTTTGCCCGCCAAGGGTTCCTTGTGGAAAATTTTGCCAGGCCGTCTGCTGTATCAAAGTGGACGGATTATGGGCTATAGCTTATTAGGCGCCGTGGCAGGTTTGTTGGGATTGGGAGCTGGTTTAGCAGGGCTTCAGCAAGGAATCTCTATCACTTTGGGGATTGTCTTGATTTTGGGGATACTCTTGGCCTCTAATTGGGAATCTCGATTAATTCGCCTACCGGGTTTGGACAAAGTTTTTAACAAACTCTACCGGCAGATGCGTAAGCTGTTGCAAGCTGCAAGTACTCCACAGATGTTTCAGTTGGGCATTCTCAACGGATTTTTGCCCTGCGGTTTTGTTTATTTGGGCTTGGCCGGAGCCCTAAATATGGAGAGCTATGGGCAGAGTGTCAGCTATATGGCCCTCTTTGGCTTGGGTACCCTGCCGCTCATGTTGGTCATGAGTCTTGCTGGCGGTATTGTTGGTCCTTACCTCAAGCGTAGCTGGCGCCCATTTCTGCGTATTGTTTCTTTTTTCTTTGCCGTATACCTGATCATTAGAGGGCTAGATTTAGGGATTCCTTACCTCAGTCCGGAATTGAGCATTAGTACAGTCGAAAGTAGTTGTCATTGAAACTATATCGGGCTTACGAGCGTTCGCTTGAAAGAATATTAAAAATATGGGTTGATTATTAACAATCTTTCATATAGCTTTGTGTCATTATGATCCAAATGACAGCTAACAAAGGCTTCTATTTTTACTTCTATTATTTCTTTGGAATAATATAAGGGGCCTTGTTATTGTCTAGTAATAAAGAATTTTTCCAAGCGTCCCCATTTGTTAGGGACGCTTTTTTTTAATGCTCAAAGCTATGTCAGCGGAATTATCAGTAGCGACGGCCAAGCGTATAGTGGCCATTCAAGGAGTCAAAGGTGCTTATCATGAGATAGCTGCCCGCCAATTTTTTGGCCCAGATATCGAGCTAGCCATGTGTGATTCCTTTCCTGAGCTATTTCGCTCTTTAGACGAGCAAAATTCGGATTGTGGGGTGATGGCCATCGAAAACTCGGTTGCTGGTACCATCCTTCCCAATTATGCATTGTTGAGAAACTCTCCTTATACCATTGTGGGAGAGGTCTTTTTGCGGATCGAACATCAGTTGATGGCTTTGCCTGGGCAAAGTATCCAAGATATAAAGGAGGTACACTCACACCCGATGGCGATCCTCCAATGCCATGAGTTTTTCAAGGCATACCCGCATATCAAACTGATCGAAAGCGTGGATACCGCCGCTAGCGCTGCGATGATCCAAGAGAGGGGAGCGTTCGGCACGGCCGCTATCGCTAGCAAACTTGCCGCAGAGCACTACGATCTCGAAATCCTCGCCAGTAGCATCGAAGACAATAAGCGCAACTTTACTCGCTTTTTGATCCTCTTGGATAAGGTTTCGGCCAAAAGCTTTACCAAAGGCCATAAACCCAATAAGGCTTCTGTCTGCTTCAATCTAAAACACGAGGTGGGGCAGCTTTCACAAGTATTGCTTGTGCTAAGTAGCCACGGCATGAACCTCAGTAAAATCCAATCTCTGCCAATCGTCGGTAAAGAATGGACCTACTTTTTTCACCTTGATCTGGT
>JBCAWW010000993.1:0-2522 GCA_038534415.1 Bacteroidota bacterium
GAGAATCTGCCTCTTGGCATGCTACGGATATCTTGACCTCAAAATATGCTGGCGTATTGCTCCCCATCTTTATAGGATAAGTAACCGCCTAATTTCTCAAGTAGATTTTCATATTTGGAGGTCAAGATATCCGTAGCATGCCAAGAGGCAGATTCTCGATTATAAAGCTCATAGGCTTCATCAAGGATTTCTGCTTGGATTTGCTCTAGTTTGGTTTGGGCGGCTGCGCCGAACGCTAAGAATAATAGGCAGATGCCTAAAAGCCATTTTTTTGTCATGATTGTGGTTTTATGATTGCTCCATAAAACTACTATAAATCTGGCGCAGCCAAAACAAAGTCTCACAAAATGATGGGCGCCCCACAGCTAAAGATCAATAAGCAAAAACCAAGGGTCAACCATTTCTCTTCGCCTTGCCAAGGGTGAAAATAGACCCACTGCAAGACCAATCTCAAAATCCATTGCAAAGAGATGAGCCCTAATAAAAATAGGCCTACAGATTGCGCTAGGATCATATTGGCTCCCAAGATCAACAAACTACCCACGGAGCCCAACCATAAGAGCAGCATCCAATGTATCGTCAGATAAACGCCGCGATTCATCTGATCCATTTTGGGGAGAGCCTGATCCCATCTGAGGAGTTTGGGAAAGGCTAGGTGGAGGACAACCAACAATAGGTGCAAGGCACCAGCGAGGTACAAAAGCCAATGCGATATGCTTAATTGAGCCATAGTAAAACCATACTTAGGGTGAAAATAAGGATACAAAGAGGGGTATAGTATCGGGTATCGTTGCGGCCAAAGAGGGTGTTTTTTATTTTTTTGCTTAGGCCTGCATATTTAAAATCCCCGATGGCACGCAGTGCAAAAATGGCTGCAATTCCGATCATGCCGCCCCTTAGCCAAGCGCTACTCAGCGGGAAAGCTAAGAGTCCCCCGATGGCTAGACTTAGCCAAGCCATCAGTAATAATCCAAGGGCTACGATGAGAGTGGCGATAGGCGGAGGCCTAAAGGTGAGTTGCCCGCTGTCTGCTTTGGTCGGTACGACTGCATTCATGGCCCAGCGGCCGCCCAACAGCCAATAAAAGTGTAGGGCGCTGATCGCAACAAAAATGCTTGCGAGAAGGAGGCTAATGAGTGTGTTCATATAAGTAAAGTTAAAATACCATACAGTACTGTATGTTTTACGATTAAATTTTTTTAAGGTTTGACAGCGGCAAGAAAATACTTGCGATAGGTTTCATAGAGGCTATCCATTTTATTGGCCTTGATATGAGGATATAATTGCTGCACCCCGATCAAGACTGCATATTCGAGGGTAGCCAAATCAGCGGCTTCACTAGGGGAGAAGTCATTTTTGAGAAATAGTTCTTCTAAGTAGTGTAGTCGCAATTGATCTACTTTGTGTAAGTAGGTCTGTACGATCGGGTGATAATGACTCCAGGATCGAATGGCCGTTTCGATCGACTGATCTATGTTTACTACCAGTGCATTGAGTCTCTCAAAACTTGCTTTAGGATCACCACCTTGATTGGCTATTTTGATGATCTGACGGGTGTTGCTCTGCTCCCAAGAGAGCATCAATTGTTCGATATAATCGTCAATACTGCTAAAGTGATGGTAAAAGGAACCCCTCGTGACTTTGAGCCTTTCGCAGAGATAAAGGATGCGCAATTTGTTTTGCGCAAATTCAGAGAGGACTTTAAAGCCTTCTGCTAACCAATCATCTTTGCTGAGTCTCGCCATATGAGCAAGCTAATAAGAAAAGAAAAAACATACAACTATGTATGTTTGGGGAAGCGTTCTGCGCAGCAGTATCCACAAAAAAATCTAGCTGCTAAATCAAGCCTTCTTCTTCAAGCTCTACGCGCATCTTTTGATGTTGCTGCCAAAAATTGTCTTTGATGAGCTGGATGGTCGCAGCATAATCAGGCTCACTCATCAGATCTTGAAACATAGGGTCTCGCTCGATATATAGTACGATCCAATATTGGTAAGAATCTTGCTGGGCAAATGCTTTGAGGGAAGCCACTGCTTTAGCCTTCTCCCCGATGGAAGCATAGTAGGCGGCAAACCCTAAGTCTCGATATAAGGATTCTTCAGTTTGAATGTAGCGGTAATAACTCGCCTTAAATCGCTCTGCTTCAGTATGGCGACCCATTTGATCGAGCACAAAGGCAATATTGATCTCCTCTCCTTGATACACCTCCAAACCGGTCCTTTCTCTGCTGGCTAAAAAACGACTGTAATAGTCCCAAGCTTCTTCATATTTACGCTGGTAGAGGGCGATTTTGGCGGTTTCTTGTAGCGTAGAAAGGAAGCTGCTGTCCTTGTCGAGCAAGACCTGAAATCGTTGGTAGGCAATCGGAAAATCGTCGTTTAGCCCCAATTGAACATAGATCGCTAAGGTTTCCGCAAAAAGATTATCCTTGTTATAAAGGAGCGATTTTTCCAGAAAGGGAACTGCTTCAGCTAGAAAACCATTTTGGGCTAGCGCATTGCCAAGGTGGAGGTAGGCAAAAC